>NZ_BAAAEN010000016.1:0-146766 GCF_039523035.1 Pigmentiphaga daeguensis
CAGCCTCCATTGGACAACAAACTAGGAGTTCCGACCATCGGATATCGCCCTAATATCCAGTGTTTATGCGGGCTGCGGGGATTATTCAGGGACGACTACCGACATCATTTCCGGCGAGCTGGCTCCGGGAGAAAAGCTCAAGCTGGCCGATCTCCAGAAGCGCTACGATCTGGGCCTGAGTCCCATTCGCGAGGCCTTGCTGCAGCTGTCGGGCGAAGGCCTGGTCAACAACGAAGGCCAGCGCGGCTTCCGCGTGGCGCCGCTGTCGCGGGCGGACCTGGACGACCTCATGTCGGCGCGCATCGCCATCGAAAGCATGCTGTTCGAGGACGCCATCGCCCATGGCGACGACAACTGGGGAGCCGCCGTCACCTCCGCCTGGTACAAGCTTTCGAAGGCGCCCTTGCCCAACAGTCCGTCCGAACACGATGGCGCCGACTACTGGGAAGCCGCGCACCGCGAATTCCACCGGGCGCTGCTGTCGGCGGCCAGGTCCAAATGGCTGCTGCGGATCAACGAGCAACTGGTCAACCATTCCGAGCGCTATCGGCGCATCCGCCTGGTCCATCCGTTGTCGCAGCGCCAACTGGCGCAGGACGTGATCAGCGAGCACGAGGCCATCATGAAGGCCGCGCTGTCGGGACAGGCCTCCAAGGCCGTGGCGCTGCTCAAGCTGCACCTGATGCGCACGACCGAGGTCCTGGCCGAGCGTTTCGCCTCGGATCACTGACCGCCGTACCGGCATGAAATCCGGGAACCATTTCCGTTCCTGATTTTCAACCCGGCCGCGAGGCCGCTTCCTATGATGGCCTGACTAGAACAGCACATAGGAGGCAGTCATGACACTCTCATCGGCCGGCCGGCGCGACATGTTGCGCATGACTCGCCAGGGTCCGCTCCAACTGACGCGCGGCCGACAGCAGCGAGGTCGCATGGCGGTACAGCGCCTCGCCCGCCGCCGTCGGCTCGACGCCCCGGCCGGTCCGCCGCAGCAACGCCACGCCATGCTCGCGCTCGAGCTCCGCCAGCCGCTTGCTCACGGCACTCCTCTCCTTTTCCGCTTGCGCCCCAGGCCCCGTCAGGGCTCCGATGCCGCAGGCCGCAGACCCAGCCTGGCAGCCAGGCGCGCCAGGTTGGCCCGGTCCACGCCCAGCTCGCGCGCGGCCGCCGACCAGTTGTCGCCATGGCGGCGCAGGGCGGCGGCGATCAGGCTGCGCTGGTAGTCCTCGACCGCCTGCTTCAGCGGCTGCGCCGACACGCGGGCGGCGGCGGCCGGATCATCGTGCGCGCGAGCGGGCTGCGCCGCATGCCTTTCCTCCAGCCCAAGGTCCGCCACTGTCAGCGTCAGGATGGCCGGGCGCTTGGCCTGCCGGGACAGCGCCTTCAACGCGCTGCGACTGATCAGGTGCTCCAGTTCGCGGACGTTGCCCGGCCAGTCGTAGGCCAGCAGGGCCGCCTGCGCCTCGGCGGACAGGCGCAGGTTGCGCAGTCCCAGGCGCGAGCGGTTCTCGTCCAGGAAAGCGCCGCTGAGCAGCAGCACGTCGCGGCCCCGTTCGCGCAGGGGCGGCACCCGCAGCGGGTAGACGCTCAGGCGGTGGTAGAGGTCGGCGCGGAAGCGTCCCTTGCGGACCTCCTCGGCCAGGTCCCGGTTGGTGGCCGCGATCAGCCGCACGTCCACATGATGCTCGCGGTCCGAGCCCAGGCGCTGCAACTGGCCGCTTTGCAGCACCCGCAGCAGCTTGGCCTGCACCGGCAGCGGCAGCTCGCCCACTTCGTCCAGCAGCAGGGTGCCGCCATCGGCGAGTTCGAACTTGCCGCGCCGGTCGCCCACCGCGCCCGAGAACGCGCCCTTGACGTGGCCGAACAGCTCGCTCTCCACCAGGGCCTCGGGCAGCGCCGCGCAATTGATGCTGACGAGCGGCCGGGCCGCGCGCGGCGAAGCCGCATGCAGCGCCTGCGCCACCAACTCCTTGCCGACGCCGGTCTCGCCCGTCACCAGCACGGTCAGGTCGCTGGCGCCCACCGCACGGACTTCGTCCAGCAGGCGCCGGATGACGGCGCTGTGCCCGAGCAGCGGACGCGGCGCGGCTTCCGCCGCCGCGGCGCGGTAGATTTCCGCGCGTTGGTGTTCGTCGCTGGCGCGCGAGGCCAGTTGCTGCAACCGGTCGGCCACGCTGACCGTGGCGGCGGCCAGGCTGGCGAACGCCTGCAAGGCGTCCAGGTCGTGCGCCGAGAAACGCCCGGCCTCCAGCGCGTCCAGCGTCAGCAGGCCCCAGGGGCGCTCGCCCACCCGCAGCACACAGCCCAGGCAGTCGTGCACTTCCAATTGCTCGCCTTCCATCCCTTCGACCAGTCCGTCGTAGGGATCGGGCAGGCGGCTGCCGGCCGGGAAGCGCGTCGGGCCGTCGGACTGGAGCAGCAACTGGAAACGGGGATGTTCGTCCACCTTGAAACGGCGGCCCAGCGTGTCGCTGCTCAGGCCATCGACCGCCAGCGGCACCAGCCATTCGCCGTCCAGCCGCAGCAGGGCTGCTGCATCGCAAGGAACCAAGGTGCGCACGGCTTCCAGCAGACGCCGGTAACGCTCCCCTTCGGCAAGGTCGCGCGCCAGGTCATCCACCAATGGAACAAGGGCATGCAGCAGGGCATTTGCAGTCATTCTGACTAACAATAGGTCATAAAGACACATGAAAATTATAGGTCAATATGACTCGCCCCCGCGAAAAATGGCGCAGTGCCGCGAGAATCGGCCTGGCATGCATCTTGAAAGAGGGAAGCGAAGGCCGCCCCCTTTCCGGCCGGCCGCTCTTGCAGGAGATACCATGCTGTCCGCTCAACAACGAGCCATCATCAAGGCCACTGTCCCGCTGCTGGAAACCGGCGGCGAAACCCTGACCACCCATTTCTACCGCCTGATGCTGGCCGAGTACCCGGAGGTCCGGCCCCTGTTCAACCAGGCCCACCAGGCCAGCGGCGACCAGCCGCGCGCGCTGGCCAACGGCGTGCTGGCCTATGCGCGCCACATCGACGACCTTACGCCCCTGGGCGGGCTGGTCGGCCGCATCGTGAACAAGCACGTCGGGCTGCAGATCCTGCCCGAACACTATCCCATCGTCGGCACCTGCCTGCTGCGCGCCATCCGCGAAGTGCTCGGCCCCGACGTCGCCACCGACGAAGTCATCGAGGCCTGGGGTGCCGCCTACCAGCAACTGGCCACGCTGCTGATCGGCGCCGAGGAACAGTGCTACGCCACGCAGGAGAACGCAGCCGGCGGCTGGCGCGGCGCGCGCACCTTCCGCGTCGCCCGCAAGGAACAGGAAAGCGCCGAGATCACCTCGTTCTACCTGGTGCCCGCCGATGGCGGCGCCCTGCTGGACTTCCAGCCCGGCCAGTACATCGGCCTGAAGCTGGTCGTCGACGGCGAGGAAGTGCGCCGCAACTACTCGCTGTCCGCGCCGCCCAACGGCCGCGAGTACCGCATCAGCGTCAAGCGCCAAGGCGACGGCGTGGTTTCCAACCATCTGCACGACAAGATCGGCGAAGGCGACACACTGGAACTCTTCCCGCCCTCGGGCAACTTCACGCTGCAGGCCAGCGACAAGCCGCTGGTGCTGATCAGCGGCGGCGTCGGCATCACGCCCACCCTGGCCATGCTGCAGGCCGCCCTGGGCAGCTCGCGCGCCATCCACTTCATCCACTGCGCCCGCAACCAGGCGGTCCACGCCTTCCGCGACTACGTGGACGCCGCGGCCGGCAAGTTTCCGCAGCTCAAGCGCTTCTATTGCTACGACGAGGCCGGCGAGACGGCGCAGCGCCCCGATGCGGTCGGCCTGCTGACCAAGGAGCAACTGGCGCAATGGCTGCCGCAGGACCGCGACGTCGACGTCTACTTCCTGGGCCCCAAGCCCTTCATGCGCAACGTGCGGCGCTACCTGAAGGAGTTGGGCGTGCCGGAAGCGCAGACACGCTACGAGTTCTTCGGGCCGGAGGCGATGGCGTAAAGCGCGCCGCTACGCAAAGAAGCGCTTCATCTCCAGCCCGCGGATGATCTGCGCGGTCGCCTCCGCCAGCGGAGGCAGCGGGCCGCTGGCGGGCGTGGCCAGGGTCAGGTTGTTCATGATGACCGGCTCGACGATGGACGAGAAGGCCAGGAAGTCCTGGCCCGCCATGTCGCTCAGCGCCGAGCGCGGGATGATGGTGAACATGCCTTCCTCGGCCATGGTCTCGAGGATGGTGTGCACCACGTCCACCTCGGCCACGACGTCCAGCGTCACGTTCAATTCGCGGCAGGTGCGGTCCACCAGCGCACGGATGGTGTTGGGCGCGCTGGGCAGCACCAGCGGATAGCGGCCCAGGTCGCGCGCGCGCACGCGCGGCGGGGGCACCGGTCGGCAGGCCTTGCCATAGGCCAGCACCAGATCCTCGCGGTAGATGGACTCGAACCGCAGCAGGGACGAGGACGGCGGATCGTACAGCAGCGCCAGGTCCACCCTGCCCTTGACCAGCCATTCGTTCATCTCGGAACTCAGGCCCTCGGCCAGCGTCAGCGCGGCGTCGGGGTGCAGGCGGCGGAACGACTGCACGATGTGTGGCGCCATGCGGCGCGCCACGCGATGCGGCATGCCCAGCCGCACCTTGTCCTGGGCGGCGGCGCGAAAGGCGCGCATGTCCTGGCGCGCGTGCTGGGCCATGGCATCGAGCGTCTTGGCGTGCTCCAGGAACCGCAGGCCGGCCTCGGTGGGTTCGACGCCCCGGCCGGTGCGCGCCAGCAGATGATGGCGCAGTTCGGCTTCGAGCAACTGGATCTGCCGGCTGAGCGAGGGCTGCGAGACGCCCAGCACCTCGCCCGCGCGGGAAAGGCTGCGCATTTCGCAGACGACGATGAAGTAGCGGATTTGCCGAAGGTCCATGGACGCAATGGTATACGTTTTTCCTATATCAGAAGTCAGGCTGGGCGCATTGCTCGGCTCCGAGGGCTTGCGCATGATGCGGGGCTGACGTTCACCGCTATCCCGCCATGCCCGACTGCGCTCCTCCCCTGGCCGAGATCACGCCTGCCGCCGAGTCCCTGCCGAAGCACGCCTGCGACACCCACTTCCACGTCTTCGGTCCCGCCGACGTCTTCCCCTACGCGGACGACCGCCCCTACACGCCGCCCGACGCGCCCTTCGAACGGCTGCGCGACCTGCATCGGCGGCTGGGATTCGAGCGTGGCGTCATCGTGCATCCGGGCTGCCACGGCTACGACCTGTCGGTCACGCTCGACGCGCTGGATCGCGGCGCGGGCCAATACCGGGCCGTGGCGCTGCTGGATCCGCAAGCCGACGAGGCGCGCATCGCCGAACTCGACCGGCGCGGGGTGCGCGGCGTGCGCTTCAATTTCGTGGCCCACCTGGCCAACGCCGGCTGGGACGAACTGGCGCAGGTCGTGCCGCGCATCGCGCCCTTCGGCTGGCATGTCTGCATCCATTCGGACCAGGCCTCGCTCGAAGGCCTGCTGCCCAGGCTGAGAACCTTGCCCGTTCCGTTCGTGATCGACCACATGGGCCGCGTGGCCGCCGCCGAAGGCACGCAGGGGGCGGCCTTCCGCGCCTTGCTCGCGCTGCGCGACCACCCTCGCGCCTGGGTGAAGATTTCCGGGCTGGACCGCACGTCCAGCAGCGGCAAGCGGCCGTTCCAGGACGCCGAGCCGCTGGTGTCGGCGCTGCTGGAAGCCATGCCCGAGCGCCTGCTGTGGGGCACGGACTGGCCCCATCCGAACGTGCGCGGCGACATGCCCGACGATGGCGAACTGCTGAACACCTTCCTGCGGCTGTGCCCCGATGCCGCCACGCGCCGACGCATCCTGGCGGACAACCCTCACGAGTTGTTCCGGTTCGCGCAATGACACGGCGCGTGTTCCACTTCGACCAGGACACCAGGAGACCTGACCATGCCTAGACTGAATCCCCCCGACGTCGAACAGATGTCCGAACACCAGCGCCGCGTCTACGACGCCATCGCGTCGGGCCCGCGCGGCAAGGTGCGCGGCCCGCTGGCGATCTGGCTGCACCGCCCCGGCCTGGCCGAGCACGCCCAGGCCCTGGGCCAGTATTGCCGCTACGACTCCAGCCTGCCCCCGCGCCTGTCCGAACTGGCCATCCTGACCATGGCCGCGCTGTGGCGGGCCCCCTTCGAATGGTGGGCGCACCACCCCATCGCGCTGAAGGCGGGCCTGGACGCCGACGTGGCCGAGCAGATCCGCGCGGGAACCATGCCCGTGTTCACCCAGCGCGACGAATCGGTCGTCTACCGTTTCGTGCGCGAGCTGGTGGAAACGCGGCAGGTCCCGGACGCGCTCTACCAGGAAGCCGTCGAAGTGCTGGGCCAGGACGGTGTCGTGGACCTGGTCGGCATGGCCGGCTACTACACGCTGATCTCGATGACGCTGAGCGTCTTCGAGATTCCCACGCCCGACGGCAGCACCGTCGAGTTCGGGCGCTGATTCATTTCCAACCATCATCAGATACGAGAGACACACCATGACTGGCCGCCTGCAAGGCAAGATAGCGATCGTCACCGGCGCGGGCAGCGTCGGCCCCGGCTGGGGCAACGGCCGCGCCATCGCCTACCGTTTCGCGCAGGAAGGCGCGCGCGTGTTCGCGGTGGACCGCGACCCCGCCGCCATGGAGGAAACCGTGGCCCGCGTGCGCGAGATCGGCGGCGAGATCGCCATCTGGCGCTGCGACGTCACCTCGTCGGACGAGGTGCGCGACATGGTCCGCGCCTGCGTCGACACCTGGGGCGGCGTGGACATCCTGGTCAATAACGTGGGCGGCTCGCGCAAGGGCGGCCCCGTGGACCTGGACGAAGCGGCATGGGACGCGCAGATCGACTTCAACCTGAAAAGCGTCTACCTGGGTTGCCGCCACGTGCTGCCGCTGATGGTGGAACAAGGCGGCGGCGCCATCGTCAACATCGCATCGACTTCCGGCACGCGCTGGACAGGCTCGGCCCAGGTCGGCTACGCCAGCGCCAAGGCAGGCGTCATCCAGCTGTCGCGCGTCGTGGCGCTGGAGTACGCGAAGAAGAACATCCGCTGCAACACCGTCATTCCGGGCCAGATGCATACGCCGATGGTGGAGGTCCGGCTGGCCGGGCAACGCGCGGGAGGCGACGTGGAAAAACTGCTGGCGCAACGGCAGTCGCGCATCCCGCTGCCCTTCATGGGCGATGGCCTGGACACCGCCAACGCCGCGCTGTTCCTGGCTTCCAGCGAAGCCCGCTTCATCACCGCCACCGAAATCGTGGTCGACGGAGGCATGAGTGCGCGCTGCGACTGACGCCCCCGTGCGCTATCCCGATCCGGCCGTCATCGCGCTGGATCCGCGCTTCGAGAAACTGGTGCTGCCGCTGGCGGCCGTCGAACGCCTGGCCACGGGATGCCGCTGGGCCGAAGGGCCGGTGTGGTTCGGCGACGCCCGCTACCTGCTGTGGAGCGACGTGCCCAACGATCGCATCATGCGCTGGGACGAGATCACGGGCCAGACGCACGTGTGGCGGCCGGTGTCCGGCCACGCGAACGGCAACACGCGCGACCGCCAGGGACGGCTGGTCACCTGCGAGCACCAGGGGCGGCGCGTGACCCGCACCGAACACGACGGCCGCATCACCGTGCTGGCCGACCGCTACCAGGGCAAGCGGCTGAACTCGCCCAACGACGTCGTCGTGAAATCCGACGGCTCGATCTGGTTCACCGATCCGCCTTTCGGCATCGTCGGCTACTACCAGGGCGAAAAGGCCGAGCAGGAAATCCCCGCGGCCATCTATCGCATCGACCCGCACAGCGGCGCGGTCGATATGGTCTGCGACACGGTCAACGGACCGAACGGCCTGGCCTTCTCGCCGGATGAGAAACAGCTGTACGTGATCGAATCGCGTGCCCGGCCCCGCAACATCCTGGTGTTCGACGTCTCGGACGACGGCCGCCGGCTGGGGCCGCAACGCGTGCTGTTCGACGCCGCCGACGGCACGCCCGACGGCTTTCGCGTGGACGTGGAAGGCAACCTCTGGTGCGGCTGGGGCATGGGCACGCCCGAGCTCGACGGGGTCCGCGTCTACTCGCCGCGGGGGGCACTCCTGGGCCGCATCGCCCTGCCCGAGCGCTGCGCGAATCTCTGTTTTGGCGGCAAGCATCGCAACCGCCTGTTCATGGCTTCCAGCACGTCGATCTACTCGTTGTTCGTCAACACCCAGGGCGCCTCCGGCGGCTGAACGCCCGCGCCCGGACTTCAAAAACGATAAAGGAGAACACCATGTTCAATCCGATCCGTTTCCAAGCTCTCGCGCCGCTTGCCGCGGCGCTTCTCGGCCTGGCCGCCTTCGGCGCGCAGGCCCAGTCCGTCACCAGCATCGTCGTCGCCTTCCCGCCCGGGGGCCCCGCCGACTCGCTGGCGCGCGTCGTCGCCACCCAGCTCGAGAAAGAGCTCAAGCAGACCGTCGTCATCGAGAACAAGCCGGGCGGCAACGGCGCCATCGCCGCCAGCCAGGTGGCCCGCGCGCGGCCCGACGGCCAGACGCTGTTCCTGAGTTCGGTGGGCGCGATCTCGATCAACCCCGCCCTGTACCCCAAGCTGATCTACGATCCTGCCAAGGATTTCGCGCCGGTTTCGCTGCTGGTTTCCACGCCCGAAGTGCTGATCGTCGGCCCCAACCATCCCAGCAAGACCGCCAAGGATTTCGTCGCGCGCGCCAAGACGCAGAAGGGCGTCACGATGGCCTCCTCCGGCGTGGGCAGCATGCCGCACATGGCCATCGTGCAGTTGAAGCTGTCGACCAAGGCCAACATCCTGCACGTGCCCTACAAGGGCGCCGCGCCCGCCATTACCGACACCATAGGGGGACAGGTCGACGGCTTCATCGGCGACATCTCCGGCCTGATGTCGAACATCAAGGCGGGCAAGGCCAAGGCGCTCGCCATCGCCGCGCCCAAGCGCTCGCCCCTGCTTCCCGACGTCCCCACCTTCGACGAACTGGGCGTGCCCAACGTCTACGCCAACAACTGGTACGGCCTGTATGCGCCCAAGGGCACGCCGGCCGACAAGGTGGCCGAATTGAACGCCGCGGTCCGCAAGGTCCTGGCTTCGCCCGAGCTGAAGGCCTACGCCGAGTCGAGCGGCGTCGAACTGTCGCCCACCACGCCCAGGGAATTCGACGAACTGGGCAGCAAGGATGCCAAGAAGTGGGGTGACCTGATCCGCGCGGAAGGGATCAAGGCCGACGAGTAAGCCCGCCGCTTGCCGGCGGACCGGCGCCCACGTATCGTTGCTCCGCACCCGCACAAGGAGACGTGGGATGGAGATACGGACGACATGGCGCATGCTGGCCTGGGCCGGCTGCCTGGCCGCCGGCGCGGCCGCCGCCGAACCGCAGGCGATCGAAACGGAACTGGGCCCGGACGCGCGCGCCGTCCGGGTCGTCGGCCAGCCCGGGGAATCCCCCGCCGAACTGCGCGCCCGCCTCGACCGGCGCCTGGACGACCTGTGCCAGGGACGGGTCTATGCCGTGGCCTACCAGGAAGGGCAAACCGTCCGGCGGTGGCATGCGGCGGGCGGCTCGACCATGATGGCCACCCCCGAAGCCGTCGTTCCCTATGCCGATGCGCAGGCGGTGTGCGAACGGCAGCGGGACTGATGCCGGCGCGCGACATGGCGGGCCCGGGACGCACGCTGCAAACCCTGTATCCTGGACAGACGGCGGCGGGAAGGCTGCCGGCATTGCTGACGAGCTAGCCCATTCATGCCCAAGGACCGCTCCCTCCCTTTCGCGCCGCCCCGCCGCCAGGCCGCCGCGCCGCGCAACTCGCTGCTGTGGATCTTCGAGCCGCTGGAACGGGACGCGGGCTATTCCAGCAAGCGCATGTTCGGCTGCATCGCCGCCTACCTGGACGACCTGCTGTGCCTCGTGGTGGCGGACCGCGGCGATCCCTGGAGCGGCCTGCTGGTCTGCACGTCCAAGGACCGCCACGCCGCGCTGATCGACGACGAGCCCGCGCTGCGTCCCCACGCGGTGCTGGGCAAGTGGCTGTACCTGCCGCAGGACCACGCGGAGTTCGAAACCGTCGCGGCCAGGCTGGCGGAACTCGCACGGGAACGCGACCCGCGCCTGGGCGTCGCGCCCCGGCCACGAGCCCGGCGAGCCAGGCTGGATGCCGCGGGCTGACCGCGGTGGCCGCGTGGACGGCCCTTAGCGTGCGGGGCGTTCCTGTGCGCCGACCTCGCTCCGCTCGCGCGGCAGGCAGACCAGCACCAGCAGCGAACACGCCCCGGCGCAGATGAAGGCAAGGCCGTAGCCCCCGCCGGCCGAGACGAATATCGCGAACAGCGTGGGCGCCACCATGTTGGTCAGGTTGACCAGGATGCTGGACCCCGCGGCGGTTTCCGAAATCATGTGCGGCGGCGAGCGGCGCGCCACTTCCGCGATCTGCACGCCGTTCCAGCTCGCGGCCGAGCATCCCGCGACGAAGGCCAGCACGATGGCCGCCCACAGCGGCCAGGCCGGACTGGTGAGCCCCAGCAGCACCGTGGTCACCGCCGACAGCACGGCCGCGATCGACAGCACCGCGGTGGCCGACCGCAGATAGTCGGACAGCCAGCCCAGCGCGATACGGCCGACCACGCCCCCCGCCTGCATCACCGCGAACACCATGCCGGCCCGCCCCAGGGAATAACCCAGCCCATCGACCAGATAGACCACGGTGAACGTGAACCAGCAGCTCTGGGACACGGCGAACAGGCTGCCCACGACGGAGATCTTCAGCAGGCCGCGGTTGTGCATCAGCGATGCCAGGGGCACGCCCAGGGTACGCAGCGACCGCCACGTCGGCATCGGAAAGGCGCGCCCCGTCCGCTCGGGGACCTCGTCCAGCCCCGCGCTCAGCCGCCAGGTCAGCACAATGGGCAGCAACACGACCACCGCACAGGCCAACAGGGCGATGCGCCAGCCCGCCAGCGCCACCACGGCAGGCACGAGCAGCCCCGCCATCACGCCGCCCAGCGGCACGCCGGCCTGCTTGATCGAGAACATCAGGTTGCGCTTGCCCGGCGGGGAGAATCTTTGCAGGACCTCGCTGCCGGCCGGGTTGGCGGCGCCATTGCTCAGGCCCATGGCAAAGCACGCGGCCAGCGCCACGCCCAGGCTGGGATACAGCAGGAACGCCAGGCAAACCGCCCCCAGCGACAACGTCAGTTGCAGGGTGCGCATGCCGCCGACCTGCTTGAGCAGCGCGGAGCCCGCGAGCAGGATGGCCAGTCCGCCCATCGAGTTGCTGGCGGTCAGATAACCGATGGAACTGCCGCTCCAGCCGAACTCCGCGGACATGGCCGGCGCGATGATGGGAATGAGGCGGGTCAGGAACGACGAAATGGTCTGCAGAATGCAAATGGCCACTACTGGCATCAGCCAGGCCGGTGCGGTGCGTGTCATCGAGTCTCTTGCGTCGCGCTTGTCGGGGATGCCAAGGGGGAAATGCGGCGTCCCGCCCGGTGATCCGGGGTTTGCCCTTAATGATACCGCCAGGGATCCCGGCGGTCTGCCCGGATCGCGGCGGTTGCCCAATTGCGGCAAACAGTGCAACATGGCCCACCCGGGTCACGGGCTTTTTCGCCAGACCCATTTAGGAGCGAGCAGTTTGCCCAAGGAAGATTTGATCGAAATGCGTGGCGTGGTCAGCGAGGTCCTGCCTGACTCACGGTTCCGGGTCACGCTGGAAAACGGCTTCGAAATCACCGCGTATTCCGGCGGAAAGATGCGTAAATTCAACATCCGCGTACTCGCGGGCGACGACGTCACGCTCGAGATGTCCCCCTACGACATGACCAAGGGCCGCATCACGTTCCGCCATATCGCGGGCCGCCCTGCCAACCCCGGCCCCAATCCCCGGAAAAAATGACGGCCGCGGCCGTCCAAATGAAAACAGCTCCCTGGGGAGCTGTCGGCTTTCAGCCAGCCTGCTTGCGCAAGCTCAAAGCACCTTGATCTTGGTCGCCGCCGGGCCCTTGGCGCCCTGGCCGGCGATGAAGCTCACGCGCTGGTTCTCTTCCAGGGAGCGGTGGCCGCTGCCCTGGATTTCCGAAAAGTGCGCGAACAGATCCTTGCCGCCCGCGTCCGGCACGATGAAACCGAAGCCCTTCTCGGAGTTGAACCACTTGACGATGCCTGTTTGTTCCATGTCATTTCCTTGGTGATAAAAAAACGGATTTCCCGTCAACTCACGACACTCAAGGAAGAAATTGGAACGACGAAGACCGCTATCGTGGACTTTGACTGAACTGGATTACGACTCTTGAAGGTCGTGGCTGGCGGACTATGGACCGGATAGCGCGAGATGTCAAATCGGCCTTGTCAGGACGCTGTCCTATCCGGGGAAATGACAAGGCACTGGTGCCGGTGAAAGGAATCGAACCCTCGACCTTCTCATTACAAGTGAGCTGCTCTACCAACTGAGCTACACCGGCAGAAGGCGGGATTGTAATGGAAATCGATGTCCGTCACGCCGGGGCGGCCGCCGCGACACGCGCCGGGTCGCTGGACCAGGCGCTCCACGAGCCCGCGTACAGCGCCGCCTTCACTCCCAGATCCTGCACGGCGGCGATCCAGTACGCGGCCGCCACGCCCGATCCGCAATAGGCCACCACCGGCCGCTCGTCGTCGTCGAACAGGCCGAGCTTGCGCGCCAGGGCCTCGCGCTGGGCGAAAGGCAGCAGGCGGCCGTTCGCATCCTGCCAGATGCCGGCGGGACTGCTGACCGCGCCCGGCAAGTGGGACGGCTGCCTGCCGTCGCCGGCATAGGCCGCCGCGGTACGTGCATCGAACAGGCGATATGCCGGGAGATCCGCGGCGATGACGTCCGTATCGATGGAAGGCAGTTCAGGCGCGGCAGCCGGCGCGGCAAGCGGCGCCGCGCCTGCGCCTCGGGCGGCCCATGCCCCCAGGCCGCCATCCAGGATGCGGACGCGAGGCAGGCCGGCCCAGGTCAGCACCCACCATGCGCGCGCGGCAGCCGAGCCATTGGCGGCGTCATAGACGACGATGTCGCCGTCCGGGTCCAGGCCGGCCTCGGCCGTCCAGCGACGGACCGCTTCGGGCGCGGGCAGCGGCAGGCGGCCGCGGGCGGGATCGCCAGGCTCGGCGTAGTGCGTCGGCAGCGCGGTCTCGATGGAACCCGGCACCGGCTCGGCCGGCGGCGGGCCCGCATCGGGGGCGACGTAGACCACGGCCACGTTTCCCGAGGCCAGGGCCGCCGCCAGGGTTTCAGCGGAGATGAAGGGGGAAAGCGTATCGGAAGCGGGAAGAACGGTGCTCATGGGGATTCCTTGTGAAGGATCAGCGTTTGGCTTGCAGAAGGTCCCGGCCGGCCGACGGCGGCATCGCGAGCGTCATGGCCGCACTGGCCAGGGCGACGGCGCCCAGGACGAGGTAGACCCAGGAATAGGCGGCATCGCCCGTGCCGGCCGCGGCCCCGCCCTGGAGCAGCAGCGCGGCCGCGGCCACGCCCATGGCCACGGTCAGGTTCTGGATGGCCAGGAAGAAGCTGGTGGCGGCGGCCAGCCGGGGCCGCGCCACGTCGGCATAGGCCAGCGTGCCGTAGGCGTTCATCTGCAACGAGCGCGCCCAGCCAAAGCCGAACAGCGTGGCCGCGTACACGACCATGGCCTCGCGCGGCGGCACCCATCCCGCCGCCGCCAGGCAGCCGGCCGCCAGCGCGCCATGCAGGAACAACCCCTTGCGGTATCCGGTCCGGCGCAGGATCTTGCCGCTGAAGAACTTCATCGCGAAGCCTCCCACGGCCGGGACCAGCACGAACAGCCCCGCCTCGAGCGGGCTGTAGCCGTCGCGCTGCTGCAAGGTCACGGGCAGCAGGAAGGGCACGCCACCCACGGCGATGCGAAACACCGAACCGCCCGCCATCGCGTCACGAAAGCTGCGCAATGTCAGCAGATCCAAGGCCAGCACGGGTTCGGCCGTGCGCCGCGCATGCCGCACATAGGCTGCCACCAGCAGTGCGCCGGCCGCCAGCGCCGCCACGGCCGGCCCGGTCCGGACCCGGGCCTCAGCCAGCGCCATCAGTCCCCACATCAGGCAGGCGAAGCCGATGCCGCTCAGCAGCGTGCCGCGCAGGTCGAAAGCGCCCTGGCCCCGGCCTTCGGTGGCGGGCAGGAAGCGCCGGACCAGCCATAGCGCGCCCAGGCACAGCGGCACGTTGATCCAGAAGATCCAGCGCCATCCCACATAGGTCGTCAGGAGGCCGCCCAGGAACGGGCCGACCATCGGCGCGATCATGGCCAGCAGGATCACCAGCGCCATCGCCTCGACCAGTTCGTGCTTGGCGGCGGTGCGCAGCACGATCAGCCGGCCCACCGGCGCCATCAGGGCGCCCGCCATGCCCTGCACGAAGCGCAGCACGATCAGGACGAGGGCGTTGGGCGCGAAGCCGCAGGCGATGGAGCTGGCCAGGAACAGCCAGATCGCGCCGGCGAACACCCGCTTGTCGCCGTGACGTTCTGCCAGCCTGCCGCTCAGCGGAATCAGGATGGTCAGCCCCAGCAGGTAGGCGGTAATGGTGGCGCTGAGCGTGACCGTGTCCGAGTTCAGGTCCGCCGCCATCGCGGGCAGCGCCGAGGCCACGCTGGTCGCGTCGAGCTGTTCGACGAAGAAAATGGACGAGACGATCCATGCGGTGCGCCGGGTCTGCGGCGACAGGCGCTCGGGCGGCGCGGCCGCCGCGGTGGCTGCTGGAGGCATCAGGCCGCCCGGCGCACACCGGCCGTGCCGGCATCCGCTTCAATTTCCGCCTCGCCGGCGATCAGTGTCCGCAGCGCCTGCCGGACCACCTGCCGCTGGGCCGGCGTTTCCCATTGCGCGCGCGGGAACTCGCCCACCACCCGCCCGGGCCGGTCGAAGACCAGCACGCGGTCGGCCATGGACAACGCCTCGTCCAGCGAATGCGTGATCTGCAGGACGGTCTGGCCACGCGCCTTCGCGATGCGCTGGAAGTCGCCGCGCAACGCGGCGGCGGTCACCTCGTCCAGCGCGCCGAAGGCCTCGTCGGCGATCATGACCTCGGGCTGGGTGATCAGCGCCCGCGCCAGCGCCACCCGCTGGCGCATGCCGCCCGACAGTTGCTGGGGATAGGCCTGTTCGTGGCCAGCCAGGCCGACCTTGTGCAGCAGTTCGACGGCCTGCGCCTCGGTGCCGGACGAGCGGGCGCGCAGGATCTCCAGCGGCACCAGCACGTTGTCGAGCGCCGAGCGCCAAGGCAGCAGGCGATCGGTCTGGAAGACGCAGCCTATCCGGCCGCGCAGGCGGTTGAAGTCGCGCAGGGGATCGACGCCCAGCACTCGCACCCGGCCGGCCGAAGCTTCCGCCAGGCCCAGGATCAGGTTGACCGCCGTCGATTTGCCACAGCCGGTGCGGCCGACGATGCAGACGTGTTCGCCGGCGGACACGGAAAAACTCAGGTCGGCGATGGCCGGCGCGCGGCCCTTGCCGAACCGCTTCTCGACCTGGGTGAATGCAATGGCGTCAGGCATGGCTGCGTACTCCGTCATGGCCGCGATACGACAGGAAGCGGCGTTCGAGGCCGCTCAGCACCTGATTGCTCAGGATGACGAAGGCCACCAGCACGGCCGTCCAGACGATGGTCTGGTCCATGCGGAACATCTCCTGCGACACGCGCAACTGGTGGCCGATGCCGGTGATGCCGCCCAGCAGCTCGGCCATGATGGTGACGCGGGTGGCATTGCCGATGTTGATTCGCCACACCGTCAGCAGCGACGGCAGGACCGCCGGCCACCACAGGATGCGCGCCCGCTGCCAAGGCGTGGGCCGCATGGATTGCACGAGGTCCACCCAGTCGCGCGGGATGCCGCGCAGGGCGTCGCGGGCCTGGTAGAAGAACGCGGGCAGCGCCGAGGTGACTACCACGAAGGCGATGCGCGCCTCGGCATCGCGGAACCAGAGGATGGCGAAGATGACCCAGCACAGGGACGGAATGCCCTGCTTGAGCTCGACCAGCGGCACCAGGAAGCGCTCGACGTGGACGTTGCCGGCCACGGCCGCGCCCAGCAGGGACGACACCAGGAACGATGCCAGCAGGTACGCCCAGATGCGTCCGTAGGTGATGGCGATGGCGGACCAGCCTTCGGGCGAGGCCAGCAGATCGCCGCCGGTGGCCGCTATCTGTGCCAGCGAGGGGAAGAACATGGGAGTCGAATGATGCGACGCCCATTCCCACGCCCCCAGCATCAAGGCAATGGCCAGCGCGGCTTCCCACGGCACGGCCGGCCAGGCGGCCGGCCGCGCGCCGCGCCTGCGTGCCGCTACGCGAGGGTCCGCCAGGCTACTCATTCCTTCCTTCCACGTCGAAGGCGGACACCAGCGAATCGAGTTCCGCGTCGGTCAGCGGGCGCGGCAACTGGCCGCCCTCGGGCAACAGCTTCTGGGTCAGCAGCGCCACGGTCTTGATGTGGCGGCGCAGGGGCTCGATGCGGGTCAGGTCGCGATAACGTTCCAGCACGCCTTGCAATGCGTCCACCTCGACCTGCGCCTCCTTGGACACCAGACGGGCGGCCTCGGCCGGCTTTTGCCGGATGAACGCCGCCGCTTCGCGGTTGGCCGCGTAGAACTTGCGGATCAGCGCCTGGTTGGGCGCCTGGGCGATCCACGGCGACGCCACGCCCAGCGTGATGGACGGCACGAAATCCGTGCCCGAGGCCTTCTGCCAGACGGCCTTGTCGAACACCGGCAGCGCATGCAACGCCCCCTTGCCCTGCGCGACCGCGGCGGCGCCCTCGGTGGGATTGACCAGCAGGGCGTCGATGCGCCCCAGTTGCAGCTCGGCCAGTCCCGCGGCGCCGCGCGCGCTCGAGGACTTGATCGTGACCTTGCCCAGGTCCACGCCCCGGGCCTGCAGGAACCACTTCGACAGCGCCCAGCTTCCCGTGATGGTGTCGGTCTGCACCACCTTGCCCTGGAGCTGCTTGATGTCCGTGATCGCGGGATCGCGGATGACGATGTCCGACTCGAAATTGAAGATGTTCCACAGCAACGTGAAATCGGCGCCCTGCTGCTTGAAGCGGCTGACCGCGGCGATCGCGGCGCAGAAGCAGACTGGATCCCGGCCCGTGGCGAAATCGGTATAGGCCACGTTGGAAGGCTTGGGCGTGACGGTCAGTTCGAACCCGTGCTTGCGGTCCAGCCCCAGCTTCTGGATCAGCACCGGTATCCATATGCTTTGCGAAGGCGGCGAGAACACCGTGACCGCCAGCCTGGGCAGCGGCTCGGCCGCCTGGGCGAAGGATACCGTGGCGTTCACCGCCAGCCCCACGGCCAGCGCGGTGCCGACCTTGCGGAACAGCTCTTTCAGGTTTTTCATGACTATCAGTCCAGCACCGCGCGATGCAGCACGCGGTCTTGTCCCGCGTAGTTGAAGATGCCCCGATGCTGGACGATACGGTTATCCCAGATCAGCGCGGCGCCGGTCTCCCAGCGGTACTCGGTGCAGACTTCGGGCGACTTGATGAACTCGAACACGATGCCCAGCAGATGGTCGCTGACCAGCCGAGGCACGCCCAGCACCCGCTGCGCATAGAGTTCGCAGGCGAAAAGCTGGCGCGCGCCGGTTTCCGGATGCACCCGCACCAGCGGCACCTCCAGCGGTGGCGTGTCGAGCCGCGCCTGGGCCAGCCGCTCCGGATCGCCGTAGGACATGGACACCAGCCCCATCTGGTCGGCGTTGTGCAGGATGGTCAACGTGTCCAGATAGGCCGCGAAGCGTGGATCGAGCAGTTGGTAGGCCGCCGTGGCGTTCGAGAACAGCGTCCCGCCGCCGTGCCGGGGCGCCTGCACGGCGTACAGGGCCGTGAACTTCTGCGGACGCTCGCGATAGGCCTGGTCGATGTGCCAGATATAGTTGGTGCGCGTCTTCTTGCGCGCCGAATCGATGGCGTTGGCCTCGCCGCCCACGCGCGGCGCCTGGGGGTTGCCGGCGAACCGGGGCGAGCCGAACAAGGCGGCGAACGGCTCGAAGTCGCCGGCCGCGACCGATCCCGGCTCGAACGACAGGAAGCCGTACTCCAGCAGGGCGCGGTAAAGGAAGGCCTGGACTTCGTCCGGTGTCCGGACCTCGGGCTGGAAGCGGAACCCCTGGACCAGTCCCCCCACGATGGGGGAATACGGCTGGATGCGGATTTCGCCCAGGCGCGCCTCGTCGTAGCGATACAGCTCGGGGGCGAGGATGCGGGGTTGGTGCAGCTCGGTGTCCGCGGGCCGATGCAGCGGTTTGAGCAATGCGTTCATCGTCATTCGTCTCGCGAAAGAGAGCCAGAATAACGACGGCCGCCGCGGCCGCTAACGAATGTTTCCGAGTTTCGTTATGCGTCGCGTGAAAGCGGGAGAGCGCGGGCGGGGCAGTTGCCCCGCCGGCTCGGAGAGGACTTACTTGATGACGGTCAGCTTCGGCCGGCCACGATCGGGGCCGCCCGAGGGCGCGGGATCCGTATCGTCCGGCCCTTCGTCGGACGAGGCCGGAGGCGTCTCGCCCGCCGGTACGGCGGACAGTTGCGGACGGCTGCCCGACACGTTCTCCTGGGGCTCGGCGGCAGCGGCGTCGTCGACGACCGGACTGTCGGGCGCGGCGCCCGTGCCTGCGGGCGGTCCCGCCTCGAAGGCCATGCCATGTCCGGTCTCGCGGGCGTAGATGGCCGTGACCGCATCCACCGGGACGGAAATCTGGCGCGCCACGCCGCCAAAGCGCGCCTGGAACTCGATGAACTCGTTGCCCAGTTGCAGCTTGTGGGTGGCCAGCCTGCCGACGTTCAGGACGATCTCGCCGTTCTTGACGTGCTCGCGGGGCACCACTACCCGCTCGTCGACGGTCACCGCCAGGTGCGGCGTGTAGCCGTTGTCGGTGCACCACTCGTGCAGCGCGCGGATCAGGTAAGGCTTGGTGGAGATTTCGCTCATGGTTGCATCCCTCGCGCGGCATGCCGCGGCTCGCGCACGGCCCGGACAGCAAGGGCCGCCGCGCGGGGCCGGCGGATGATCCGTGCGCTGCGCATCAGCGGCGCATGACCTTTTCGGACGGCGTCAGCGCCTCGATGTACGCCGGCCGCGAGAAGATGCGCTCGGCATACTTCTGCAGGGGGGCGGCGTTCTTCGGCAGCTCGATGCCATAGTGGTCCAGGCGCCAGAGCAGCGGCGCGATCGCCACGTCCAGCATCGAGAACTCTTCGCCAAGCATAAACTTGTTTTTCAGGAAGATCGGCGCGAGCTGCGAAAGCCGGTCGCGGATCTGCTGGCGCGCCTGTTCGAGCGCCTTCTCGTCGGCGCGGCTTTCCCGGGCTTCCAGCGTGCCGACGTGCACGAACAGTTCTTTCTCGAAGTTGAACAGGAACAGCCGCGCGCGAGCGCGCATCACCGGATCGGCGGGCATCAGCTGCGGATGCGGGAAGCGCTCGTCGATGTACTCGTTGATGATGTTCGACTCGTACAGCACCAGATCGCGCTCGACCAGGATGGGCACCTGGCCGTACGGGTTCATGACGGCGATGTCCTCGGGCTTGTTGTAGAGGTCGACGTCGCGGATTTCGAAATCCATGCCCTTTTCGAACAACACGAAACGGCAGCGTTGGGAAAACGGACACGTGGTTCCGGAGTAAAGCACCATCATGGCGGGGCCTCCGAGAGGGTATGTAAAAACGTTAAAGGGCCAGCCATCCAAGAGGATGCTGGCCCCGGACAGGTAGTTCGAGAACTACTTGACGTCCTTCCAGTACACGGCGTTCAGGCGCCAGGTGATGACCGTGAAGAAAGCCAGGAAAATCAGCACCCACACCCCCAGCCGCACGCGATGCTGCTGCACGGGCTCGGCCATCCACGACATGAACGCGACCAGATCGGCCACGTCGTTGTCGTACGCTTGCACCCGGGCCGCATCCTTGGCCGTGAAACGCGTTTCCATCGTTTCGTGGCCATGGTAGTCGGCAACCGGCTCATGCTTGACGGTGGCAGCGCCATTCACGTCGTAGGTCGTCGTGACACGCTCCCAGCCGTGCTCGCCTTCGCCCCGGTGCATGGCGACGGTGGTGAGTTCGCGCGGACCCTGGCGTTCCCACAGGACATGAGGCATGCCCACGTTGGGAAAGACCAGGTTGTTCCAGCCCGTGGGCCGGGTATCGTCGCGGTAGAACGTACGCAGGTAGGTGTAGAGGTAATCGGCGCCCGACGGTCCCGCGTTGACGGATTTCGCCCGGGCAATGACCGACAGGTCGGGAGGCGCGGCGCCGAACCATTCCTTCGCCTCTTTGGCGCTCATGGCAACGGTCATCATGTCGCCGACTTTGCCGTCCGTGAACAGGAGGTTGTCCTTGATCTGTTCGTCGGTCAGGCCGATGTCCTTGAGCCGATTGTACCGCATCGACGAGGCGGCATGACAGTTCAGGCAATAGTTGACGAACAGTTTGGCCCCGTTTTGCAGGGCCGGCAGGTCGTTCAGGCGCGAGGGCGCCTTCTCGAGGTGATACCCGCCTTCGGCTGCCTGCACCCCAGTGCAGGCAAGCATCAGAATCAGTAGACCGAGCAGCTTCTTCATCGTGATATCCGTTAGTCTGTCGGGCCGGCGCAACCGCCGCCGGCCCGGTGAACATCCTCAGTGGGCGGAGAAAGTGACACGTTCGGGCACAGGCTTGAACGTGCCGAGCCGGCTCCAGAACGGCATCAACAGGAAGAAGCCGAGGTAGAGGACCGTGCCGATCTGCGAGATGAGGTTGAAGACGTCGTTGGGCGGCTGCGTGCCCAGGTAGCCCAGCACCAGGAAGTTGACGATGAAGATGCCGTAGATCCACTTGTGCCAACCGGGACGGTAGCGGATGGACTTCACGGGCGAATGATCGAGCCAGGGCAGGAAGAACAGGATGACCACCGCGCCGCCCATCGTCAGCACGCCCCAGAACTTGGCGTCCCAGACGCGCAGCAGGACGGCGATGGCCAGCAGCACCACGACGATGGCGATCTTGGCGACGCCGCTGACGCGGCTCTTGAGCAGGAACCACACCGCCGCCGCGACCGCGGCGAACGCCAGCACCCAGGTGAAGTCGTCGGTGCAGGCACGCAGCATCGAGTAGAACGGCGTGAAGTACCAGACCGGCGCGATGTGCGGCGGGGTCTTGAGCGGATCGGCCGGGATGAAGTTGTTGTACTCGAGGAAGTAGCCGCCCATCTCCGGCGCGAAGAAGACGATCGCGCTGAAGATCATCAGGAAGATCGCCACACCGAACAGGTCGTGCACGGAGTAGTAGGGATGGAACGGGATGCCGTCGAGCGGAACGCCGTTGGCGTCCTTCTTGGCCTTGATCTCGACGCCGTCGGGGTTGTTGGAGCCGACTTCGTGCAGCGCGATGACGTGCGCCACGACCAGGCCCAGCAGCACCAGGGGCACGGCGATGACGTGGAACGAGAAGAAGCGGTTCAGGGTCGCGTCGGAGACGACGTAGTCGCCGCGGATCAGGATCGCCAGGTCAGGACCGACGAACGGGATGGCCGAGAACAGGTTCACGATCACCTGGGCGCCCCAGTAGGACATCTGGCCCCAGGGCAGCAGGTAGCCCATGAAGGCCTCGGCCATCAGGCACAGGAAGATCGCCACGCCGAAGATCCAGACCAGCTCGCGCGGCTTGCGGTACGAGCCGTAGAACAGCCCGCGCAGCATGTGCAGGTACACCACGACGAAGAACATCGAGGCGCCGGTGGAGTGCATGTACCGGACGAGCCAGCCCCACGGCACTTCCCGCATGATGTATTCGACCGACTGGAACGCGCGTTCGGCGTCGGGCTTGTAGTGCATGACCAGGAAAATCCCGGTCACGATCTGGATGACCAGCACCAGGAGCGCCAGCGAGCCGAAGAAATACCAGAAATTGAAGTTCTTCGGTGCGTAGTACTCGGACAGGTGCGCTTTCCAGGTCGAGGTGAGCGGAAAGCGGGCGTCGATCCAGCCCAGAAGGCCAGTGGTCTCGACATTCTTCTCGCCAGCCATGGCTGCTGCTCCTTTTGCTCGGCGGGTTCGGCGCTGCGCTGCTTGGTGCCGCAACGCCGACGTGTTTCTATGGCTACGTTTGACAGGAGGACGCGGTTATCGCCTCCCCCGCTGCGAATGACTGACGCTCAGGCCTTGTTGTTCTTGTCGACACCGACCACGATCTTGGTATCGGACACGAACTCGTAGGGAGGAATCGTCAGGTTGTCGGGCGACGGCTTGTTCTTGTACACCCGTCCGGCCATGTCGAAGGTCGACCCATGGCAGGGGCACAGGAAGCCGCCGTGCCAATCGGCCGGCAGGTTGGGCTGGGGCCCGGTGGCGAACCGGGCGGTGGGCGAGCACCCGAGGTGCGGGCAGATGCCGACGGCGACGAGGTACTCGGGCTTGATCGAGCGGTACTCGTTGCGCGCGTACTCGGGCGTGATTTCGTTCGGGTTGCGCTCGGAGTTGGGGTCGGCGAGCTGGGCGTCGACTTCCTTCAGCGTGGCAAGCTGCTCGGGCGTCCGGCGGATGATCCAGACCGGCTTGCCGCGCCACTCGACGGTGCGCATTTCACCGGGCTGCATGTCTCCAATTTCGACTTCCACCGGAGCACCCGCCGCCTTCGCCCGTTCGGACGGGGCGAACGTGCTGACGAAAGGAACGGCCACTCCTACGGCCGCGACTCCCCCGACAGCACAGGTGGTGCCGACCCAGAAACGGCGGTCGGCGTCTACCACTTTGTCCTGACTCATTGATTGACCCTCAAGATTACTTCTTCTCTTAGCACTTGAAAGCAGATTGGCGCTCTTGGCGGACCGGCGCCTTATAGTAACCTTCGAGTATAACGCAATGCCTACAGGGCCCGACAGACTTCGTAGCACATTCGCCATCGCACTGTTACGGCCGAGCTCACCGCCACGCAGAAAAATGAGAGATACTCTCGCGCAACAACAAACGGGAGGTGGTCCATGAGCATCATGAAGGAGTTCCGCGATTTCGCGATGCGCGGCAACGTCGTCGACCTCGCGGTCGGTGTGATCATCGGCGCGGCGTTCGGCAAGATCGTCGACTCCCTGGTCAAAGACATCGTCATGCCGATCGTCAACGTCATCCTGGGCGGCAACGTCGATTTCAGCAACAAGTTCATCGTACTCCGGGCGCCGGCCGACTACACCGGCCCGCAGACCTACGACGCCCTCAGCAAGGCCGGCGCCACCCTGCTCGGGTGGGGCAATTTCCTGACTATTCTGATCAACTTCGTGCTGCTGGCCTTCGTCATCTTCTGGATGGTCAAGGCCATGAACCGCGCCCAGGCCCGCTTCACCAAGGAAGCCCCGCCGCCGGCGCCCGCGCCGACACCGGAAGACGTCGAACTGCTGCGCGAAATCCGCGATCTGCTGAAGAGGTAGCCCCCCCCTACGCCCTGCGGGCGCCCCCCAGGGGGCGAAACCGGCGGACTGGCGGAGCCAGATCCGCGGTTTCCTGGGTCTAGGGAAACTATCTTGGATAGAAGCACGGTTGCTACCGCTGGCAGCTGGCAATAGCAACGGTGCTACGACCCACGAGGGTCCCACTAGACCCAGGATGCGGTGGATCCGGCTCCGCCGGTCCACCCGCATCGCCCCCTTGAGGGGGCCCGCGTAAGCGGGTAGGGGGTGGGCTTCCCCCCCCCTCAGACCGGGTTGTCGATGTCGATGAAATCCACCCGGATGCCGAAGCGGTCGGCGATGGCGCGGCCCAGGGCCTGGACGCCGTAGCGTTCGGTGGCGTGGTGGCCGGCGGCCAGGAAGGCGGTGCCGGTTTCGCGGGCGAGGTGGACGGTGGGTTCGGAGATCTCGCCGGTGATGTAGGTCTGGGCGCCGGCGTCGATGGCGTCCTGGAGCATGCCCTGGGCCGCGCCGGTGCACCAGGCGATGCGGCCCGCGGGACGGGAGGGGTCGCCGATCAGCATGGGTTCGCGCTGCAGGCGCTGCGCGATGCGGGCCGCCAGGTCGCCCACCGTGGCCAGGCCGGGGGCCTGGCCCAGCCAGATCAGGCCGTCATGGCCGGCGGTCTGGGGCACGCCCTCCACGAAGTGGGGGGCCAGGCCCAGCACCTCGGCCAGTTGTGCGTTGTTGCCCCACCGGGGGTGGGCATCCAGGGGCAGGTGGTAGGCGAACAGGTTCAGGTCATGGCCCAGGACCAGCGACAGGCGGGTGCGGCGGGTGCCCCGCACGCGGGGGTCCTCGTTCTTCCAGAACCAGCCGTGGTGGACCAGCAGGCCGTCCGCCCCGGCGGCGATGGCATGCCGAATGGCGGCCTCGGATGCGGTGACGGCGGCGATAATATGCCGGACCACGGGCCGTCCCTCGACCTGCAATCCGTTCGGACAGTAGTCGCGGAAGCGGGCGACCTGCAGTTCGGCGGCCAGCCAGGACGCGAGTTCCTCGGCGCTGACGCCGCCCGCGCCCCCCGCTGGTGCATGGGTTTGCGCTGAGGCCCGCTCGCCTGCGATCATTGTCAATCTCCTAAGCTAGGGAAAAGTATTTTGCACATGCGCCGACTATGGCTGATCTTTGCCCAGACCACCACCGTCTGTCTGGCCATTTTATTCATCGTCGCCACCCTGCGCCCCGAATGGCTGCCACGCCGCGGGGGCCCGGGCAGCAATAACGCCATCGTCGTCCCGTTCTTCGAGGCCTCGCCCTCGCCGACCGGCGAAGGCGGCGCGACCGCGTCCTATGCGGCGGCCACCCACAAGGCGGCGCCGGCCGTGGTGAACATCTTCACCAGCAAGGACACGCCCCAGCAGCCTGCCTATCCGTTCTCCGACGATCCGGTATTCCGGCGTTTCTTCGGCGAACCCGACACCAACCCCGAACCGGTCTCCAGCCTGGGATCGGGCGTCATCGTCAGCCCGGAAGGCTACATCCTGACCAACAACCATGTGATCGAGGCGGCGGACGAGATCGAAGTGGCGCTGGCCGATGGCCGCAAGGGCAAGGCCACCCTGGTCGGGTCCGATCCCGAGACCGACCTGGCGGTACTGAAGCTGGCGCTGCCCAACCTGCCCTCGGTCACCTTCGGCCGGGCCGAGGATCTCCAGGTGGGCGACGTGGTGCTGGCCATCGGCAACCCGTTCGGCGTGGGCCAGACCACGACCATGGGCATCGTCTCGGCGCTGGGCCGCACCCACCTGGGCATCAACACCTTCGAGAACTTCATCCAGACCGACGCCGCCATCAACCCCGGCAATTCCGGGGGCGCGCTGATCGACGCCCAGGGCAACCTGGTCGGCATCAACACCGCCATCTATTCCCGCTCGGGCGGCTCGCTGGGCATAGGCTTCGCGATCCCGGTCAGCACGGCGCGCCAGGTGATGGAGCAACTGATCACGACCGGCACGGTCACGCGGGGCTACATCGGCGTCGAGCCGCAGGACCTGACGGCCGAGCTGGCCGACGCCTTCAAGCTGTCGCGCAAGGAAGGCGTCATCATCGCCGGCGTGGTGCGCGGCGGGCCGGCGGCCAAGGCCGGCATACGCACGGGCGACATCGTGGTATCGGTCGCGGGCAAGGCCATCCTGGACACCACCACGATGCTGAACGCCATCGCCCAGTTGCCGCCGGGCGAGAAGGTGTCCATCAAGATCGTCCGTGGCGGACAGGAAATGGAAGCCAGCGTGACCATCGGCACGCGGCCCAAGCCCAGGCGCGAGGCCCAGCAACCCTGACGCCGGCCCGGACCTACTTGCGGCCCAGGCCCAGGTAGCTCTCGACCACGCGCGGATCGTCCGCCAGCTCGCGGGCCGGGCCGGCCAGCACCACCTGGCCGGTCTCCAGCACATAGGCGTAGTCGGCCGTCTGCAAGGCCGCGCGCGCGTTCTGCTCGACCAGCAGGATGGCCACGCCGCGGCGCCGCAGTTCGGCGATGATGAGGAAGATTTCCTTGACGATGCGCGGCGCGAGCCCCAGCGATGGCTCGTCCAGCAGCAGCAGGCGGGGCTTGGCCATGAGGGCGCGCCCCAGGGCCAGCATCTGGCGCTCGCCGCCGGACAGGGTGGCAGCCAGCTGGCGGCGGCGTTCCTTGAGCCGGGGGAAGAGCCCGTAGACTTCCTCCATCGACGCGGCCTGGTCGCGATGGCCCGAGCGATAGCGCTGGAAAGCGCCCAGCAGCAGATTGTCCTCGACGCTCATCTCGCCGAACAGTTCGCGTTTCTCGGGCACGAGGTTCAGGCCGGCGGCGACCATCTGCTCGATGTCCACGCGGCGCTGTGGACGGCCCTCCAGGCTGATGGCACCACGCGCCGGCAGCAGTCCCATGATGGCCGACAGCAAGGTGGTCTTGCCCGCGCCGTTGGGGCCGATCACCGTCACGATGGTGCCCGCCGGCACCGCCAGGTCTATGCCATGCAGCGCCTCGACCTTGCCGTAGGACACCGACAGGCCCGAGACCTCGAGCAGCGGCGCGGCCATTGCCGCCGACCCCGTCATTCCACACCTCCCAGATACGCTTCCAGCACGCGCGGATCGCGCTGCACGTCCTCGGGCAAGCCCTCGGCGATCTTCTCTCCGAACTCCATCACCACCACGCGGTCGGCCAGGCCCATGACGAAATCCATGTCGTGCTCGACCAGCAGGATGGCCATGCCTTCGGCGCGCAGCGCCTTCAGGGTGTCGGACAGGGCCTGCTTCTCGAGGTAGCGCAGGCCGGCCGCCGGCTCGTCCAGCAACAGCAGGCAGGGATCGGCGCACAGCGCGCGGGCGATCTCCAGCATGCGCTGCTTGCCCAGCGGCAACGAACCGGCCGCCACGTGCAGGGCGTCGCCCAGCCCCACGCGCCGGGCCTGCCGCGCCGCCTCGGCCAACAGGCGCGCCTCCTCGCGGCGTTCCAGGTGCAGGCCGCCCAGCACCAGGCCCGACAGCAGGCCCGGACGCTCCCGCAAGTGGGCGCCCAGCGCGATGTTCTCGATCACGGTCATCTGCGGCAGCAGGCGCACGTGCTGGAACGTGCGGCCCATGCCCAGCGCGGCGATCTCGCGCGAGGGCCGGCCCGTCACGTCCCGCCCGCGGAAGACCACCTTCCCGGAGGTGGGGTCGTCCACGCCGGACAGCAGGTTGAACATGGTGCTCTTGCCCGCGCCGTTGGGGCCGATCAGGGCCAGCACCCCGCCGGCGGGGACGGTGAAGCTGATGTCGTTGTTGGCCACCAGCCCGCCGAAGCGCTTGGTCAGGCCCCGGGCCTCCAATACGACTTCGCCGTGCGCCGGCTGGGCACGCCGCGCCAGCGGCCGCGCTTGCTCGTCGACGGTGCGCCGGGACTCGGCCAGCGGCAGCCAGCGCCGGGCCAGGCGGACGATCACGGGCCAGAGCCCGTCCGGCGCGCGCTGCAAGGCGACCACGAGCAGGATGCCGAAGACGATGCTCTCGAAATTGCCCGAGGCGCCCAGGAGGCCGGGCAGCAGGTCCTGCAGCCATTGCTTGAGCATGGTGACCAGGCCGGCGCCGACCAGCGCGCCCCACACCTGCCCTGCTCCGCCGATGACGGCCATGAACAGGTATTCGATGCCGATATGCAGGCCGAAAGGCGTGGGATTCACGAAGCGCTGCATGTGCGCATACAGCCAGCCCGAGACGCATGCCAGCAGGGCCGCGATCATGAAGATCGCGATGCGCGAGCGGGCGGTGTTCACCCCCATCGACTCGGCCATCACCATGCCGCCCTTCAACGCCCGGATGGCCCGTCCCTCGCGCGAATCGAGCAGGTTGCTGACCAGCAGCATGGCCAGCAGCAGGATCGCCCAGATCAGCCAGAACAGGTGCCGGCCCTTGGACAGGTCCAGCCCGAGGATCGAAATGGGCGGCAGGCCGGACAGCCCGGTATGGCCCCCCAGAAAATCCAGCGTCCCGAACAGGAAGTACAGGCTCAGCCCCCAGGCGATGGTGCCCAGCGGCAGATAGTGCCCGGACAGGCGCAGCGCGATCGCGCCCAGCACCCACGCGGCCACCGCGGTGACCACCAGGCCGGCCAGCAACCCCAACCAGGGCGAGCCGCCCAGCCACGCGAAGGCTGGCGGCAGCGTGGCGATGGATAGCCAGGCACTGGTGTAGGCGCCCAGGCCGACGAAGGCCGCCTGGCCGAAAGAAGTCACCCCGCCCACGCCGGTCAGCAGCACCAGCCCCAGCGCCACCAGCGCGTACAAGCCGATGTAGTTCAGCAGCGTGACGGTGAACTCGGACATCCCGAACACGGCGGCGACGAGCAGGACAAGGCCGGCGCCGACGAACCAGATGGGGCGCAGCCGCATCATTCTTCCTCCACGTGACGCGAGGCGAGCGAGCGCCAGATCAGCACCGGGATGATCAGCGTGAACACGATGACTTCCTTGTAGGCGCTGGCCGCGAACGACGAAAAGGCCTCCAGCAGGCCCACCAGCACCGCGCCGGCGGCGGCCAGCGGATAGCTGGCGAGGCCGGCGATGATGGCGGCGACGAAGCCCTTCAGGCCGATCAGGAAGCCGGTGTCGTAGTAGATGGTCGTGATGGGCGCGATGAGGATGCCCGAGAACGCTCCGATCAAGGCGCACAGCGTGAAGCAGAGCTTGCCGGCCAGGCTGGTCGGAATGCCCATCAGGCGGGCGCCGACCCGGTTCACCGCCGTGGCGCGCAGGGCCTTGCCATACAGCGTCCGGCCGAACAGCACGGTCAGCGCCAGGATGAGGGCGATCGACGAACCGATCACCCACAGCGTCTGGGCCGAGACCGGAATGCCACCCAGCTCGATGCCGCCATCGGTGAACGGCGAAGTGCGCGCTCCTTCGGCGCCGAAGAACAGCAGCCCCAGCCCCACCATGGCCACGTGCACCGCCACCGAGACGATCAGCAGCACCAGGACGCTGCTCTCGGCCACCGGCTGGAAGGCCAGGCGCCAGACCATGGGGCCCATCGGCACCACCACCAGCAGCGCGAACAGGATCTGCACGGCCAGCGGCATTTGCTGGAAATCGACGAAACGCGCGGCGGCGAAGATCAATGCGGGATAGAGCAGGTTCCAGCCGGCGGCCCGCGGAACGGCACGCCAGTCCTGGCGCCGCCACGCGGTCCACAGCTCCACCAGCATGACGGCGCACCCGCCCATGGCCAGCAGCCAGACCGTTCCCGGCAACTGGCCGGCCTGCAAGCCCGCCAGGGTCAGGGCCCCCCAGGCGACGAACTCGCCCTGGGGAATGAAGATCACGCGCGTGACCGTGAAGGCCAGCACCAGCGCCATCCCCAGCAACGCATAGATGGCGCCGTTGACGACACCGTCCTGGATCAGGAAAAGGGCGATCTGTAAATCCATGTCAGCTCCGGCAGGGCCGGAGATCCGCCCTGGTCCACCAGAAAATTACTTGATCAGCTTCCAGCCACCGTTTTCGATCACGACCATGACGCGGGAACGGTTGTCCAGGCCGACGTGGTCCGTGGGGCTCATGTTGAATACCCCGTGCGCGCCCGCCACGTTCTTGACGTTCTCCAGCGCGTCGCGCAGGGCCGCGCGGAACTCCGGCGTGCCCGGCTGCGCCTTCTTCAGGGCGACGGGGACGGCCGCCTCGATCAGCTTGCCGGCATCCCAGGCGTGGGCGCCGAAGGTGGACACCGAGCCCTTGCCGTAGGTCGCCTCGTACTTCTGCACGTACTCGGTGGCCGAGGCCTTGACCGGATTGTCCGCCGGCAACTGGGCCGACACCAGCACCGGACCCGCGGGCAGGAAGGTGCCTTCGATGTCCTTGCCGCCCACGCGCAGGAAGTCGTTGTTGGCCACGCCGTGGGTCTGGTAGTACGTGCCGCGGTAGCCGCGCTCCTTCAGCGTCTTCTGGGGCAGCGCGGCAGGGGTGCCGGCACCGGCGATCAGCACGGCGTCGGGCTTGGCGGCGATCATCTTCAGCACCTGGCCGGTCACCGACGTATCGGTACGGTTATAGCGCTCGTTGGTCAGCACCTTGATGCCGGCGGCCTGGGCCGCCTTCGAGAATTCCTGGTACCAGCCCTCGCCGTAGGCGTCCGCGAAGCCGATGAAGGCCACCGACTTGATCTTCTGGCCCTGCATGTGCTCGACGATGGCCTTGGCCATCTCGGCATCGTTCTGGGGCGTCTTGAAGGCCCAGCGCTTCTTGACGTCCTGGGGTTCGACGATGACGGCCGAGGCGGCCATGGACACCACCGGGGTACCGGTTTCGGCGGCAACGTCGACCATTGCCAGCGAGTTCGGCGTGATGGTCGAACCGACCATCACGTCGACCTTGTCCTCGGTCACGAAACGGCGGGCGTTCTTGACCGCCGTCGTGGTGTCGCTGGCGTCGTCCAGCACGATGTAGTTGACCTTCTGGCCCGCGATGGTCTTGGGCATCAGGGCGAAGGTGTTCTTCTCGGGAATGCCGAGCGAGGCGGCCGGGCCCGTGGCCGAGACGTTGACGCCCACGGTGATGTCGGCCTGCGCGGCGGCGGCGAAAACGCCAAGGCCCACGGCCAGGGCCAGTTTGTTCAAGGAAAACATGAAGGTCCCCCGTTGTGCTTGTTCTGGAACCGAACCCCCGCCCCGGCCGCGCGGGCGGCACCGGGGCACGGCGGGTTCAGACTTTCTCGATGGCGGTCGAATCCGATTCCCGGCTCTTGACGAAGCGGGCCGCCACCAGGCCCAGTTCGTAGAGCACGCATAAAGGTACCGCCAACAAGAACTGGCTGACAACATCCGGCGGCGTGACGACGGCCGCCAGCACGAACGCGCCGACGACGACGTAGCCGCGCGCCGCGGACAGCTTGGCCACCGTGGTCACCCCGGTCTTGACCAGCAGCACCACCGCCACCGGCACCTCGAAGGTCAGGCCGAAGGCCAGGAACATCGTCATGACGAAGTTCAGGTAGGCCTCGATGTCAGGCGCCGGCGTGATCGACTGCGGCGCGAAGGTGGCGATGAAGTGGAAAACGGTCTTGAAGACCACGAAATAGCAGAAGGCCATGCCGGACAGGAACAGCACGGTGCTGGACACGATCAGCGGCAGGGCCAGCCTCTTCTCGTGCTGGTAGAGGCCCGGCGCGACGAAGGCCCAGGCCTGGTACAGCACGAAGGGCAGCGCGAGCACGAAGGACGCCAGCAGCGTGACCTTGACCGGCACCATGAAGGGCGTGATGACGCCGGTGGCGATCATGCGCGTGCCGGGCGGCAGGGTCGCCAGCATGGGCTGGGCCAGCACGTCGTAGATCGCCGAGGCGCCGGGATAAAGGAACAGCACGATGAAGACGGCCACGACCGCGATGATGGCCTTCAGCAAGCGGTCGCGCAGCTCCACCAGGTGGGAGATGAAGCTGTCTTCCTGCGATACGTCTTTGTCAGTCACGTTCTTTCACGTACCGTCGAAGCCTCGGCCGGCTGGCCGGCGGCGGGTTGATCGGCGGACGACGGCAACAGGTCCGGCGGAAACAGCGAGCCCTGCGCGAGGTCCTGCTCGGACGGCGCTTCCTGGGCGGCGGCCGGTTCGGCCCCCTCCGGCTGCGCGGACGAGGCCGCCGGAGCGGCGGGCCCGGCGGCCGGTCCCGTGAAGGGCGCCTCGACCGCCGGAGCAGCTTGGGCGGCCGGCGCGTCGAGCGCGGACGCCTCGGCGGGGGCGGCCGGCTCCTGTGTCCCCGTCGCCGCATCCTTCACGTCGCGGGCGGCCCCCTCGACGGTCTGCTGGACCTCGTTGAGCCCCTTGTGCAGTTCCTCGACGTTGGTCTTGACCGTGGTCTCGAGCGAACGGGCCGCGTCTTCCATTTCCTTGCGCAGGTTGCGCAATTCCTCGAGCTCCATCTCGCGGCGGATGTCGCTCTTGACGTCGTTGACGTAGCGCTGCGCCCGGCCCAGCAGGTGGCCGATGGTACGCGCCACCTTGGGCAGCCGCTCGGGCCCGATAACGATGAGCGCCACCACGCCTATGGTGAGAAGCTCGGTAAAGCTGACGTCGAACATTCAGCGCCTATGGGAACACCCCCTACGCCCTGACGGGCGCCCCCTCAAGGGGGCGGCACTGGCGGACCGGCAGAGCCGGATCCGCGGTGCCCTGGAGTGGGTCGGTTATCTTGGCGCGGGGCGCCTTCGTGTTGATGATGGATCTGGAGGGGAAACCCCTGTCAGGTCCGTTCTTTTTCTTTGGCTTCCACGTCGATGGTGTCGGCGGAGACGCGCTTGGGGTCGGCGGACGTGGTTTCCGGGTTGGAGGCCGCGGCGTCGCCGCCTTCCTTCATCCCTTCCTTGAATCCCTTCACGGCGCCGCCCAGGTCTTGCCCGAGGTTCTTCAGTTTCTTGGTGCCGAAGATCAGAACCACGATCACCAGGACAACCAGCCAGTGCCAAATGCTAAAGCTACCCATTACATGCTCCACGCCTTGCGGCGGAAAATCGTCCAGTCAATAGAGGCGGAAATCGCCCGGCTCAGTCGCGCTTCCAGGGGCGGGGACCGCCTATCACGTGGTAGTGCAGGTGCGGCACTTCCTGTCCACCGTCCGCGCCGTTGTTGGCCATCAGACGGAATCCCCCTTCCGGGCCGGGGCGGCAGCCCTGTTCGAGCGCCAGGCGGGGAATCAGAACCTGCATTCTACCCAACAGCGGCACGTCGCTCGCGGCCACGTCCTGCAGCGATGGAACGTGCCGCTTGGGAATGACCAGGAAGTGTACCGGCGCGATGGGATTGATGTCGTGGAAGGCGAAGATCTCGTCGTCTTCGTAGACCTTGCGCGAGGGGATTTCCCCACGCGCGATCTTGCAGAAAATACAGTTGTCGCTCATCTCATTGTTTCGGGGCATTGCCGGCTCGGGCGGCTTTTTCATCCAAACCCGACAGGCCTTCGCGCCGCGCGAGCTCGGCGACGACCTGTTCGGGACGCAAACCGTAATACTCCAGCATGACGAGGCAATGAAACCAGAGATCGGCTGTCTCGTAAATGATCTTTTCCGGCACGCCGTCCTTGGCCGCCATCACGGTCTCGGTGGCTTCCTCGCCGATCTTCTTGAGGATGCCGTCGGGCCCCTTGCTGAGCAGGCGGGCCACGTAGGAGGTCTCGGGCGAGCCGCCCCGGTCTGGCCGGCGGCTGGCGATGGTGTCGGCCAGTTGCACCAGGAAATCGTTCATTTGTAGATGCTCTCCGGGTCCTTCAGCACCGGGTCGGTCTCGACCCAGTGCGCGCCGCCCTCGGTTTCCAGGCGGCGGTAGAAGCAGCGCTCGCGGCCGGTATGGCAGGCGATCCCGCCCACCTGTTCGACCCGCAGCAGCACCACGTCGCCGTCGCAGTCGAGCCGGATCTCGCGCACGCGCTGGACGTGGCCCGATTCCTCGCCCTTGCGCCAGAGACGGTTGCGCGAGCGCGACCAGTAGGTGGCGTTGCCGGTGCGCAGCGTCTCGCGCAGCGATTCGCGGTTCAGGAAGGCGAACATGATGACCTTGTCGGTCGTGGCGTCCTGCGCGATGCCGGGCACCAGGCCGTTGTCGTCGTAGACGATGGCGTCCAGCCAGGCTTCCTGGTCGGTGGAGAGAGTCCGGGGTGCGGTATCCATCAGTCGTCCAGCCTCATGCGTATGCCGCGGTCGGCCATGAAGCGCTTGGCCTCCTGCACCGTGTGTTGCCCGTAGTGGAAGATGCTGGCGGCCAGCACCGCATCGGCATGGCCCTCGGTGATGCCGTCCGCCAGGTCCTTGAGCGAACCGACACCGCCGGAGGCGATGACGGGAATGGCCACGGCGTCGGACACCGCGCGCGTCAGCGCGAGGTCGAAGCCCGACCGGGTGCCGTCGCGGTCCATGCTGGTCAGCAGGATCTCGCCCGCGCCGTACTCGGCCATCTTGCGCGCCCATTGCACGGCATCCAGCCCGGTGGCGTTGCGCCCGCCATGCGTGAAGACCTCCCAGCGCGGCGCCTCGCCCTCGCCCGACACCCGCTTGGCGTCGATGGCGACCACGATGCACTGGGCGCCGTAGCGGCTGGAGGCCTCGCGCACCAGGTCGGGGTTGGTCACGGCCGAGGTATTGATGCCCACCTTGTCGGCGCCCGCGTTCAACAGCCGGCGCACATCCGCCACCTGCCGCACGCCGCCGCCCACGGTCAACGGAATGAACACCTGCGAGGCGACCTGTTCGATCACGGACAGGATGATGTCGCGCTGATCGCTCGACGCCGTGATGTCCAGGAACGTGATCTCGTCCGCGCCCTGGTCGTCATAGCGGCGCGCGATCTCCACCGGATCCCCGGCATCGACCAGATTCACGAAATTGATTCCCTTGACCACGCGACCAGCAGTCACGTCCAGACAAGGGATAATACGACGCGTCAACATCACAGAATTCCAAAAACACACGTTGCCGGGCGCAGAATCCCTCCGCCCAACCACTACGATACGCCCATTCCCAAGAACGCAGCCCACCTTGGGCACCGCGGATCAGCGCGGTTGTTCCTCCAGGATGCGGTGGATCCGGCTCCGCCGGTCCACCCGCATCGCCCCCTGGGGGGCGCCCGTCAGGGCGTAGGGGGGGTACCTAGTTCATCGGCACGAGCCTGCGCCGCCTGGAAATCCAGCGTGCCCTCGTAGATGCTGCGGCCCAGGATGGCGCCTTCCACGCCTTCGTCCTCGACGGCGCAGAGCTGCTCGATATCGGTCAGGTTGGCGATGCCGCCCGAGGCGATGACCGGGATGCGCACGTGCTGGGCCAGCTTGACCGTGGCCTCGACGTTGACGCCCGACAGCATGCCGTCGCGGCCGATGTCGGTGTAGATGATGGACGAGCAGCCGTAGTCCTCGAACTTCTTGGCAAGGTCGGTCACGTCGTGGCCGGTCAGCTTGCTCCAGCCGTCGGTGGCCACCTTGCCGTCCTTGGCATCCAGGCCGACGATGATCTGGCCGGGGAAGGCACTGCACGCGTCATGCAGGAACCCGGGGTTCTTGACCGCGGCGGTGCCGATGATCACGTAGGAAATGCCGTTGTCCAGGTAGCGCTCGATGGTGTCGAGGTCGCGGATGCCGCCGCCGATCTGCACCGGGATGTCATCGCCCACGGCGTCGAGGATGGCCTTGATGGAGGCCTCGTTCTTGGGTTTTCCGGCCACGGCGCCGTTCAGGTCCACCAGGTGGAGGCGGCGCGCGCCCTGCTCCAGCCAGTGGGCGGCCATGGCGGCGGGCTCTTCGGAAAACACGGTGGCATCGTCGAGATCGCCCTGGCGCAGGCGGACACAACGACCGTCTTTGAGATCAATCGCGGGAATGAGGAGCATGGCGAATCAGGATGTCGTTCGAATCAGTGGCGCTAACTGGGCTGCGGGACGGAAAAAGGGGGCCTTGTCGGCTAACGGGACTCACGGGTTCCACCGCACGAAATTCTGGTAGATACGCAGGCCCGCCCCTGCGCTTTTCTCAGGGTGAAACTGAGTTGCGAAGATGTTATCTCTGGCTACCGCGCAGGTAAAGGCGACCCCGTAATCGGATTGACCGGCAATTACCCCTAGATCGGCGGGGGCCACATAGTAGCTGTGCACGAAGTAGAAATAGGTGTCGTCGGCCACGCCGTCCCACAGGGGATGGGACAAGGTCTGCCGCACGCGGTTCCAGCCCATGTGGGGCACCTTCAGCCGTTCGGGCCCCTGGAAGGCCGGGCCGGCGAAGCGCACGACCTGCCCTTCGAAGATGCCCAGGCCGTCGGCCGGCCCTTCCTCGCTGCGCTGGAACAGCATCTGTTCGCCCACGCACACGCCCAACAGGGGCTTGCTGCGGGACGCCTCGACCACCGCCTCGCGCAGGCCGGTTTCCTCGAGGTAGCGCATGCAGTCGGGCATGGCGCCCTGCCCCGGGAACACGACCCGGTCGGCCGCGCGCACGCCAGCCGCATCGCTGCAGATGCGCACCTCGGCCTCGGGCGCGACGTGTTCCAGCGCCCGGGCGACCGAGCGCAGGTTGCCCATGCCGTAGTCGACGATGGCTATGCGCGTCATGTCAGCTCCGCCGGGCCGCCCCAAGGGGCTGACACGCCGCCCCGGGGGGCAGCGAACGTAGTGAGCGTGGGGGCTGTTCTCATCTAGAGGACTCCCTTGGTCGAGGGCACGGTGCCGCCGGCGCGCGGATCGACTTCCAGCGCCATGCGCAGCGCCCGGCCGAAGGCCTTGAACACCGTCTCGCACTGATGGTGGGCGTTGACGCCCCGCAGGTTGTCGATGTGCAGCGTCACCAGGGCGTGGTTGACGAAGCCCTGGAAGAACTCGCGCGTCAGGTCGACGTCGAACTGGCCGATCATCGCGCGCGTGAAGGGAACGTGGAACTCCAGGCCGGGGCGGCCCGAGAAATCCACCACCACGCGCGAGAGCGCCTCGTCCAGCGGCACGTAGGCATGGCCGTAGCGGCGGATGCCGGCCTTGTTGCCGACCGCCTTGGCCACGGCCTGGCCGAGCGTGATGCCGACGTCCTCGACCGTGTGGTGCGCGTCGATGTGCAGGTCGCCGTCGGCCACGACGTCGATGTCGATCAGGCCATGGCGCACGATCTGGTCGAGCATGTGGTCCAGGAACGGCACGCCGGTCTGCAGGTTCTGCTTGCCGGTGCCGTCGAGGTTGACGACCGCGCGGATGCGCGTTTCGTTGGTGTTGCGGGTGATCTCGGCGGTACGCATGATCGTTTCCGGATGGTCGGGTTGAATGGGCGGCGGCGTCACGAGGCGCTGCCGTCGTCCAGGCGGTATTCGGCGCTGCGCGCGTGCGCCTGCAGCCCTTCGCCATAGGCCAGGGTGGCGGCGACGCGCCCCAGGGTCCGCGCGCCGGCGCCCGAGACCTTGATCAGGCTGGATCGCTTCTGGAAATCGTACACGCCCAGCGGCGACGAGAACCGCGCGGTGCGCGAGGTCGGCAGCACGTGGTTGGGGCCGGCGCAGTAGTCGCCCAGCGACTCCGAGCTGTGGGTGCCCATGAAGATCGCGCCGGCGTGGCGGATCAGGTCAGCCCAGCACTCGGGCTCGGCGGTGGAGATTTCCAGGTGCTCGGGCGCGATGTCGTTGGCGATGGCGCAGGCTTCTTCCAGGTCGCGCACCAGGATCAGCGCGCCGCGGTTGGCCAGGCTGGTGCGGATGATGTCCGCGCGCGGCATCGTGGGCAGCAGCCGGGCGATGGCGGCCTCGACCTGCGCGATGTAGCCGGCGTCGGGGCACAGCAGGATGGCCTGGGCCAGTTCGTCGTGCTCGGCCTGCGAGAAGAGATCCATGGCGATCCAGTCGGCCGGCGTCCCGCCGTCGCAGATGACCAGGATCTCGCTGGGGCCGGCGATCATGTCTATGCCCACCGTGCCGTACACGCGCCGCTTGGCGGCGGCGACGTAGGCATTGCCGGGGCCCACGATCTTGTCGACCGGGACGATGGAAGGCGTGCCGTAGGCCAGCGCGCCCACCGCCTGGGCGCCGCCGATGGCGATCGCGCGGTCGACGCCGGCGATGGCGGCGGCGGCCAGCACCATGGGATTACGCACGCCGTCGGGCGTGGGCGTGACCATGACGACCTCGCCCACGCCGGCCACCTTGGCCGGGATGGCGTTCATCAGCAGCGAGGACGGGTAGGCCGCCTTGCCGCCGGGCACGTACAGGCCCACGCGGTCGAGCGGGGTGACCTTCTGCCCCAGCACGGTGCCGTCGGGCTCGGCGTAGGTCCAGGTCTCGGCCCGCTGGCGTTCGTGGTAGACCCGGATGCGGTCGGCGGCGGCCTCCAGGGCGGCGCGCTGCTCGCGCGGCAGCGCCTCCAGGGCCGCGATCCAGTCGGCGCGGGGAATGTCCAGTTCGCGGATGAACGCGGCCTGGACGCGGTCGAAGCGGCGGGTGTATTCCAGCACCGCGCCATCGCCACGGGTGCGGACGTCCAGCAGGATGTCGGCCACGGCGCGTTCGATGGACGCGTCCTCGGACGCTTCGAAGGCCAGCAGCGCGTGCAGGCGGGCTCGGAAGTCGTCGCTACGGGTATCGAGTCGGTTGATGAGGGACATACGCTAGCTCTGCAAAATCGGTTTCCGGAAGGCAGCCCTGCCCCGCGCCGGCGGCGCGGGAGCGATGGACGACGCAGCCTCTGCATGGCGCGGCGGGCCGGCCGCGCGGCGAGCGCCCCGCGGATGTCGCCAGATCAGGCCGGCATGGCCAGGCTGGCGCGCGCGAAGGCGTCGATCAGAGGCTGCAACCGGTGTCGCCGGGTCTTCAGGGCCGCCTGGTTGACCACCAGGCGAGACGATATGTCCATGATATCTTCGACCGCGACCAGGTTGTTGGCCCGCAATGTCCCACCGGTGGATACCAGGTCGACGATCACGTCGGCCAGCCCCACCAGCGGCGCGAGCTCCATCGACCCGTACAGCTTGATCAGGTCGACGTGCACCCCTTTCGCGGCGAAATGCTCGCGCGCGGCCTGCACGTACTTGGTCGCCACGCGCAGGCGGGCGCCCTGGCGCACCGCGCTGGCGTAGTCGAAACCCTCGGGCACGGCCACGCACAGCCGGCACTTGCCGATGCGCAGGTCCACGGGCTGGTACAGGCCGCCCGGATGCTGGGCCGCATGTTCGATCAGCACGTCCTTGCCGGCCACCCCCAGGTCGGCGGCGCCGTACTGGACATAGGTGGGGACATCCGAGGCGCGCACAATGATGATGCGCACGCCGGGGTCGCTGGTCGGCAGGATCAGCTTGCGGGACTTCTCCGGGTCCTCGGCCACCGTGATGCCGGCCTCGGCCAGCAGGGGCATGGTCTCGGTGAAGATGCGGCCCTTGGACAGCGCCAGGGTGATGGGCGTGTTCGGATCGGCCGGTGCGAAGGCGCTCATCGTGCCTGCCCCCCGGATCCGCTCACGCGGCGGATGTCGGCGCCCAGCTGCAACAGCTTGCGCTCCATCTGCTCGTAGCCGCGGTCCAGGTGATAGATGCGGTCTATCGTGGTCTGGCCGTCGGCGACCAGGCCCGCGATGACCAGGCTGGCCGAGGCCCGCAGGTCGGTCGCCATGACGGTGGCGCCCGACAGGCCGGCCACGCCCTTGACCACGGCGGTATGGCCGTCGATCTCGATGTCCGCTCCCAGCCGGCGCAACTCCTGCACGTGCATGTAGCGGTTCTCGAAGATGGTCTCGGTGATGACCGCGGTTCCTTCTGCGATGGCATTCAGGGCCATCAGCTGGGCCTGCATGTCGGTCGCGAAGCCGGGATATTCCAGGGTGCGGAAACCCACCGCGCGCGGCCGGCCACTCATGCCCGCCTGCACCCAGTCGGTACCGCACTCGATGGCCAGCCCGGCCTCGGCCAGCTTGTCCAGCGTGGCGCCCATGCTGGCCGGATCGGCGTTGCGCAGCACGATCTCGCCACCCGCCGCGCCCACCGCGCACAGGAAGGTGCCGGCTTCGATGCGGTCCGGCATGACCCGGTGGGTCGTGCCGTGCAACCGCGAGACGCCCTCGATGACGATGCGGTCCGTGCCGTGGCCGCTGATGCGGGCGCCCATCTTGATCAGCAGTTCCGCCAGGTCGACGATCTCGGGCTCGCGCGCGGCGTTCTCGAGCACCGTCAGCCCCTCGGCCAGCACGGCCGCCATCATCAGGTTTTCGGTGCCGGTCACCGTGATCATGTCGGTGCGGATGGTGGCGCCCTTCAGGCGCTTGGCCCTGGCCACGACGAAGCCGTGCTCGATGCTGATCTCGGCTCCCATCGCCGCCAGCCCCTTGATGTGCTGGTCGATGGGACGCTGGCCGATGGCGCAGCCGCCGGGCAGGCTGACCCGGGCCTCGCCGAAACGCGCGACCAGCGGCCCGAGCACCAGGATCGAGGCGCGCATGGTCTTGACCAGCTCGTACGGCGCTTCCAGCGATTCGACCCGGGTGGCATCCAGCGTGACGCGGTCGCCCGGCTGGCCGGCGCGCTCGGCCTTCACGCCCAGTTGGCGCAGCAGGCGCAGCGTGGTGCCGATGTCGTTGAGCTGGGGGACGTTCTCGAGCGTGACCGCATCGGCGGTCAGCAGCGACGCGCACAGGCAAGGCAGCGCGGCGTTCTTCGCCCCCGACACCTCGACCTCGCCACGCAGAGGGCGACCGCCGGTGATCTGCAGCTTATCCATTAATTGCCCGCCTTGAATTCCTGGGGAGTGAGGGTGCGCATCGACAAGGCATGGATTTCTTCCCGCATGCGTTCGCCCAGCGCGGCATAGACCAGTTGGTGCCGCGCGATGGGGCGCTTGCCCGCGAATTCGGCGCTGACGATGACCGCCTCGAAGTGCTGGCCATCGCCCTGCACGTCGACATGTTCACAGGGCAGTCCGTCGAGGATGTATTGCCGGACCTGCTCCGGAGTCGGAAGAGTCATGCTTTCAGTAACGCAGTTTGTAGCCGGTGGACAACAGGCGCAGCGCGAACCCGGCCACCACCAGGAACGTCCCCGCGACCACCGCCAGGCTGTGCCAGGGGGTGACGTCGGAGACCCCGAAAAACCCGTAGCGGAAGCCGTCTATGGTGTAGAAGATCGGATTCCAGTGCGACACCGCCTGCCAGAACGGCGGCAGCGAGTGCACGGAATAGAATACCCCGGACAGGAAGGTTGCCGGCATGATCAGGAAATTCTGGAAGGCCGCCATCTGGTCGAACTTCTCGGCCCAGATCCCGGCCACCAGCCCCAGCACGCCCATGATGCCGCTGCCCAGCACCGCGAACACCAGCATCCAAAGCGGTTCGGCGAAATGCGGCGCGGCGAAGAACAGCGACACCGCGTAGATTCCCAGCCCGACGAACAGGGCGCGCACGATGGCGGCCAGCACGTAGGCCCAGAACACTTCCCAGTGCGTCAGCGGCGGCAGCAGCATGAAGACCAGGTTGCCCGTGACGCGGCTTTGCATCAGCGACGACGAGGAGTTGGCGAACGCGTTCTGCAGCATGCTCATCATCATGAGCCCCGGGATCAGGAAGGCGGTGTACGGCACGGTGCCATACACCGTGACGCGGCCTTCCAGCACGTGGGCGAAGATCAGCAGGTACAGCACCGCCGTCATCACCGGCGCGCCCACGGTCTGGAATCCTACCTTCCAGAAGCGCAGCATTTCCTTGTAGAACAACGTCAGGAAGCCGGAGCCCGCGTTCAGGTTGGGCTGCAGGCCGACGAAGCCCGCCGGCTTGCCGGCCTCGGAACCCGTGGTGGAAACGCCGCTCTCGGGCGGCCGTGCGACGACGCTCATGCCGCCTTCTCCAGCGACGCCGAGGCGGAGTCCCCGTGCATGATGTTCAGGAAAGCATCCTCGAGATCGGCGGGCAGCACTTCGATGCCGTCGATGATCCCGCCGGCCGTGCGGACCTGCGCCAGCAGGGACTCCAGTTCCGTGCTGTTGTCCAGGCGCAGCACCGCGCGGTTGTCCTGGCGCTGCACCAGCTTCTCGTCCAGGGTGCGGCTCTTGCCCGCAGGCCACCCCGATGCGCCCATGTGCAGCACCAGGCGCGAACCGCCGACCTTGGCCAGCAGCGCCCGCGTGGTATCCAATGCCACGATGCGGCCGGCCTTGAGCATGGCGATGCGGCCGCACAGTTCCTCGGCCTCTTCCAGGTAATGGGTGGTGAGCAGGATGGTGTGGCCCATGCGGTTCAGGCGCGAGATGAACTGCCACAGCGTACGCCGCAGGTCCACGTCCACGCCGGCGGTGGGCTCGTCCAGCACGATCACGGGCGGCCGGTGCACCAGCGCCTGCGCCACCAGCACCCGCCGCTTCATGCCGCCCGACAGCGCGCGCATGTTGTCGTCGGCCTTGGAGGTCAGGCCCAGGTTTTCCAGGATCTCGTCGATCCAGTCGTCATTGTTGCGCAGCCCGAAATAGCCCGACTGGATGCGCAGCGTCTCGCGGACCGTGAAGAACGGGTCGAACACCAGCTCCTGCGGCACCACGCCCAGTGCCCGGCGGGAGGCGCGGAACTGGGACACGACGTCGTAGCCGCAGATGGATACCTGGCCCGTGGTCGCGCGCGACAAGCCCGCCAGGATCGCGATCAGCGAGGTCTTGCCCGCGCCGTTCGGCCCCAGCAGCCCGAAGAATTCGCCCTGGGCGATGTCCAGGCTGACATCGTTCAGCGCCTGGAACCCATCCACCGCCTGGCCAGCGCCCACGCGCCGCCACAGGCTGGTCTGCCTGGGGTACACCTTGGAAACATGCTCGATGCGAACGGCGGATGACATGGCTTGATCAGAAAACACTACCGCGCCGGGAGGGCCTCGCAGCCCCCTAAAAAGCGCAAATCCCGGCAAACGCCGGGCAATTCCCCATTATAGAGGATGGTCGGAAACAGCAAGAGCTGACTACCCGGCCTACCCCAGGGCACCGCGGATCCGGCTTTGCCGGTCCGCCAGTGCCGCCCCTGGGGGCACGCGTCAGCGCGTAGGGGGTCATTTGAATGCAGCGTTCCGCTCCGCCAGCGACTTGATCAGGCCGTCGACGCCGTTTTGGCCGATCTGCTGCGAGAACTGGTTGCGATAGTTCTCGATCAGCCATACGCCCAGCACGTTGACGTCGTAGATCTTCCAGCCCTGGCCCGCCTTCTCCATGCGGTAGTCCACGGGGATGGGATCGCCGGCCGGCTGCTTGATCACGGTCTTGACCACCACGTCGGTGGCGTCGGCCGGGTAGTGCGAGGGCCGCAGTTCCACCGCGGTCTGCTGCTTCACGGACGAGACCGCGCCGCTATAGGTGCGCACCAGGGTAGTGCGGAATTCCTTGACCAGCGCCTTCTGCTGCTCGGGCGTCGCCTGGCGCCAGTAGCGGCCGGCGGCCAGCCGGGTCGTCTTTTCGAAGTCGACGTACGGCAGGATCTTCTGGTCCACCAGCTGCAGCAGGCGCTGCGGATTGCCGGACTGCACCGACGGATCGGCCTTGATGGCGGCCAGCACTTCGCCCGTGACCTGCTGGATCAGCGCCTCGGGCGTACCGGCGCCCTGCGCCCGGGCCGCCTGCATGGCGCCCATGGCCAGGATGACGCCGGCGGCCAGCGCCAGCAGCCAGTTCAGGATCCGGGGCGCGGCCGCCGCGGGCATCGTCATGTTTTTTGAAATCATGGAAATCCTTACTTTTGCGGTGCACCCGACGCCGGAGCGGGCGCCGCGGCATCGTCATCGTCGTCGTAGTTGGGCAGAGAATAGTCCGGCAACGCCCCCTCCGCGCCACTGGCGCCGCGGATCAGGCTGGCGCGCCGCTGCAGGTAGGCATCGCGGGTGAAGGTGTAGGGATCCAGGGCGACCTGGTCGAGCAAGTTGCCCACTTCGAGCAGGTTGGCGCGCGCGTTCACGACACGCAGGCCGTAGACGCTGTTGCGCACGGGCACGTTGTCGATATTGCCGACGGCCACCGGATCGGCCAGGAAATCGACCGCCGTGCCGCCCGCGTCGCGGATGGTGCTGGGCCCCAGCAGCGGCAGCACCAGGTACGGGCCGGCGCCGACGCCCCAGACGCCCAGGGTCTGCCCGAAATCGGCCTTGTTGCGGGGCAGGCCGTTCTGCGTGGCGAGGTCGAAGCAGCCGAACACGCCCATCGTGGTGTTCAGCAGGACGCGGAAGGTGGTGTTGATGCCGTCCGGCGCACGGTTCTGCAGGAAGCTGTTGATGGCCGACATCACGTCGCCCACGTTGGCGAACATGTTGCGCACGCAGCTTCGCACCGGCGACGGCACCACGTTCACGTAGCCCTGCGCCACCGGCTTGAGCACGGCGCGATCGACCGTGTCGTTGAACTTGTACATGCTGCGGTTGAATCCCTCCAGGGGATCCCGCGGGTCGGCCGGCCGCCCTTCCGGGGCGGTGGCACAGCCCGCCAGCCCTGCCGCCAGCATCAATGCCAGGATTTTCTTATTCATCTTCATACACTCGTCGTCATTTCGCGGCGGGCTCTGCCGAGCCCGCGGAACCGCCTTCCGCCGGCTTGCCGGTACCACCCTCGGCAGCCTTGCTGTAGAGGAACTGGCTGATCAGGTTCTCCAGCACGACCGCGCTCTGGGTATAGCGGATCTTGTCGCCGGGGGCGAAATTCTTGTCGTCGCCGCCCGGTTCGATGCCGATGTACTGCTCGCCCAGCAGCCCCGAGGTCAGGATCTTGGCGGACGAATCGGTGGGAAACTGGTAGCGCGCGTCCAGGTCCAGCGTGACCACGCCCTGGAACATCTTGTCGTCGAACGCGATGCTGGACACCCGCCCCACGACCACGCCGGCGCTCTTGACCGCCGCGCGCGGCTTGAGCCCACCGATGTTGTCGAAATTGGCCGTCACCGCATAGGTCTTGCCCACCGACAGCACGCTCAGCAGGTTGCCTGCCTTCAAGGCCAGGAAGACCAGGGCGAGTGCGCCCACCAGCACGAATATTCCCACCCAGAGATCGACTTTTTCTCGCGACATCTCGTATTCCTCCGGTACCCCGCCCACGCGGCGGGTCCCTAAGCCAATTGCTTGCAACGGCCGCCCGACGGGCGCCGCGCCTTGTTTAGTTGCCGAACATCCAGGCCGTCAGCAGGAAGTCCAGGCCCAGCACCGCCAGCGACCCGGCCACGACGGTACGCGTGGTCGCGCGCGACACGCCCTCGGGCGTGGCCTTGGCGTAATAGCCCTGGTAGAGCGCGATCAGCGTGACCGCCACCCCGAAGACGATGCTCTTGAGCACGCCGTTGCCCACGTCCTTCCAGACATCGACGCCATTCTGCATTTGCGACCAGAAGGCGCCGTCATCCACGCCGATGAGCAGCACGCCCACGCCCCAGCCGCCCAGGATACCGACCGCGGAAAACACCGCCGCCAGCAGCGGCATGGCGATGATGCCGCCCCAGAAGCGCGGCGCCAGCACCCGGCGCACGGGATCCACGGCCATGACCTCCATGGCCGACAGTTGCTCGCCCGCCTTCATCAGGCCGATTTCGGCGGTCAGCGAGGTGCCGGCTCGGCCGGCGAACAGCAGCGCGGTCACGACCGGGCCCAGCTCACGCACCAGGCTGAGCGCGACCAGCAGGCCCAGCGCCTGCTCGGAACCGTAGCGGTTCAGGGTGTAGTACCCCTGCAGCCCCAGCACGAAGCCGACGAACAGGCCGGATACGGCGATGATCACCAGCGAATAGTTGCCGATGAAGTGGATCTGCTGCACCACCAGCCGCGGACGGCGCAGCGCGGTGCCGCTCTTGAACAGCAGCTCGACGAAGAACCGGGCGAACGTGCCCAGGCCCACCAGCGACGCGCGCGTGCCGGCGCCCACCGAGATCAGGAAACGGGTCAGGGCCATCAGCGCACCCTCCGCTGGCGCTCGAGCCAGGCCTGGTAGGCAGGCGTTTCGGGATACTGGAAAGCCACCGGGCCGTCGGGCTCGCCGTGGAGGAACTGGTGCACGAACGGATCCTGCGACGCGGACAGTTCGGCCGGCGTACCGCCGGCGACGACGGTCCCGCGCCCCAGCAGGTAGACCTGGTCCGTGATGTGGAAGGACTCCTGCACATCGTGCGTGATCAGCACCGACGCGCAGCCCAGCCGGTCGGTCATGGTCCGGATCAACTGGGCGGTCACGCCCATGGAGATCGGATCCAGGCCGGCGAACGGCTCGTCGTACAGGATCAGCTCGGGTTCCAGCACCACGGCCCGCGCCAGCGCGACCCGGCGCGCCATGCCGCCCGAGATTTCCGAGGTCCGCAGGAAGGCGGCCGCCTTCAGGCCCACGGCGTCCAGCTTGGACAACACCCGTTCCAGGATTTGCTGTTCGGTCATGGAGGTGTGCTCGCGCAACGGGAACGCCACGTTCTCATAGACGTCCAGGTCCGTGAACAGCGCCCCCTGCTGGAACAGCACGCCCATGCGCTTGCGCAGATCGAACAGGCGGTCGCCCGACAACTGCCCGATATCCTCGCCCAGCACAAACGCCCTGCCCGCCTGGGGCGGCAACTGGCCCGTGGCCGCGCGCAGCAGCGTGGTCTTGCCCGACCCGGAGCCGCCCATGATGGCCACCACCTGCCCGCGACGGACCTGCATGTCGACGTCCCGCAGGATGACACGGTCGCCATAGCCCACCGACAGGCCGTCGAAGGCTAGCGCCACATCGGTGGGGGAATGCGTAGATCGTGCCGAATCAGGCATGTAGAGGCAAGAAGAGTTGAAAAGATGGGCGTTGCTTGCAAAAAACCGGTGGGTTCGAGGGGAATCCAGCGGGGGATTCTAACAGCAGCACGCCTGGGCACCGTGCTAACCCTTAGGCAGCAGCGGGTTTTGTCCCCCGGCGCATACGCCGCGATTTGCCGGCGGCGCATGCTCGTCCTGTCCATGGCGCGCCGAAGCCCGGCATGGCCCATGGAAGAGTGCAGATTATGAACCACGGCGCCCCGCGCCGGTTTACGTTTTTACAACAAACGCCCGGCTCGCCGGTGTATCCACATGAAAAACGCCCCGAGGTCCGGCCGGACGACTCGGGGCATGATGCCACCGCGCTTTTAAGCGCGGATTAATGTCAGCGAGGCAGCTCGGTCGCCCCCATCAGGAAGGTATCGACCGAGGCCGCGCACTGGCGGCCTTCGCGGATGGCCCAGACCACCAGCGACTGGCCGCGCCGCATGTCGCCGGCCGCGAAGACCTTGTCGACGTTGGTGCGGTAGTCGTCGGTATTGGCCCGCGCGTTGCCCCGGGCATCGCGCTCGACACCGAAGGCTTCCAGCACCTGCTGCACGGGCGACACGAACCCCATGGCGAACAGCACCAGGTCGGCGGGCAACTCGAACTCGGAGCCCTCGACCTCGACCATCTTCATCTGACCGTTGTCGCCGCGCACCCACTCGACGCGGCAGGCCACGAGCGAGGTCACCTTGCCGTTCTTGCCCTTGAAGGCCTTGGTCGACACCGCCCAGTCGCGGTCCACGCCCTCTTCGTGGGACGAGGAGGTGCGCAGCTTCAGCGGCCAGTACGGCCAGGTCAGTTCCTTGTTCTCGGATACCGGGGGCTGCGGCATGACCTCGAACTGGGTGACGGACGCCGCGCCATGGCGGTTGCTGGTGCCCACGCAGTCCGAGCCCGTGTCGCCGCCGCCGATCACGATGACGTGCTTGCCGGTGGCCATGATCTGGTCCTTGAGCTTGTCGCCCGCCACCACCTTGTTCTGCTGCCGCAGGAAATCCATCGCGAAATGCACGCCCTGCAGTTCGCGGCCCGGCACCGGCAGGTCGCGCGGGGTTTCCGCCCCGCCCGACACGACGATGGCGTCGAACTCGGCTTGCAGTTCCTGCGGCGTCTTCACGGTGGCGGAGATGCCCAGCGCCTTGGCGTCCTCGGGCCGCCCCACGAACGTCGAGGGACGGAACACGACGCCTTCCTGCTCCATCTGCGCCATGCGGCGGTCGATCTGCCACTTTTCCAGCTTGAAGTCGGGGATGCCGTAGCGCAGCAGCCCGCCGATGCGGTCGCTTTTCTCGAACACGGTCACGTCGTGGCCGGCGCGCGCCAGTTGCTGCGCGCAGGCCAGCCCCGCGGGGCCGGAGCCGACCACCGCGACTTTCTTGCCCGTCTTGGCCTTGGGCGAGGCCGGCACCACCCAGCCGTGCTCCCAGCCGTGGTCGATGATGGCGTGCTCGATCGACTTGATGCCGACGGCATCGCTGTTGATATTGAGGGTACACGCCGCCTCGCAGGGCGCCGGACAGATGCGCCCGGTGAACTCGGGAAAATTGTTGGTGGAATGCAGCACCGCCAGCGCCTGCTTCCAGTTCTGCCTGTACACCAGGTCATTCCAGTCGGGAATGATGTTGTTGACCGGACAGCCGTTCGTGCAGAACGGAATGCCGCAGTCCATGCACCGGGCACCCTGCTGCTTGGCCTGCTCGGTGTTCAGATGGAGGACGAATTCCTTCCAGTGCTTGACGCGCTGCTCAGGCGCTTCCGCGGCTTCCTGCAGACGCTGGTATTCCAGAAATCCGGTGACCTTACCCATGGCTCTTTCCTGACTATCCTGTTTGGAGCCGGCGCGTGCGCCGCGCCGGCTCCGATTCTTCATTACGGTTCACGCCGCCTCCCGGCGGCAGGGCGTGCCTAGGCGGCCAGCTTCTGCGGATTCCGGGCATCCCACATTTCGCCCAGCGCGCGCCGGTACTCCGTCGGCATGACCTTGACGAACCGGGTGCGGGCGGTCTCCCAGGCATCCATGATGTCGCGGGCGCGGAAGCTGCCGGTGTAGCGGAAATGGTTCTCGACCAGGCGGCGCAGGATGGCCTCGTCGGTATCCCGCTCGCCGCCCCGCACCATGCTGTGCCACAGGCGCTGCGAACCTTCCTTCTCCTGGACCGCCGCGGGAACGACTTCCTCGAGCTCGACCATGGCCATGTTGGCGCGCAGACGGAAGGCGCCGTCCGGGTCGTAGACGTAGGCCACGCCGCCCGACATGCCCGCGGCGAAGTTGCGGCCGGTCTCGCCCAGCACCACCACGGTGCCGCCGGTCATGTATTCGCAGCCGTGGTCGCCCACGCCTTCCACCACCGCCGCGGCGCCCGAGTTGCGCACCGCGAAGCGCTCGCCCGCCACGCCGTTGAAGTAGGCCTCGCCCGACAGCGCGCCGTACAGCACGGTATTGCCGACGATGATGTGCTCGGGCCCATGGCCGCGGAAATCATTGGGCGAGCGCACGATGATGCGGCCGCCGGACAGTCCCTTGCCGACGTAGTCGTTGCCGTCGCCCACCAGGTCCAGCGTCACGCCATGGGCCAGGAAGGCACCGAAGCTCTGGCCGGCGGTGCCGTTGCACTGGATGTGGATGGTGTCGTCGGGCAGGCCCTCGTAGCCGTACTTGCGCGCCACCATGCCGGATAGCATGGCGCCGATGGTGCGGTTCACGTTGCGCACCGTCGTGATGAACGAGACCTTCTCGCCACGCTCGATGGCGGGACGCGCACGCTCGATCAACTGGTGGTCCAGCGCCTTGGCCAGGCCGTGGTCCTGTTCATCCACGTGCAGGCGGGCCACGTCGGCCGCCACGCGCGGCTGGTGGAACACGCGGCTGAAGTCCAGGCCGCGCGCCTTCCAGTGTTCGATGCCGGCACGCATGTCGAGCAGGTCGGAACGGCCGATCAGGTCGTCGAACTTGCGTATGCCCAGCTGGGCCATGATTTCGCGCACTTCCTCGGCGATGAAGAAGAAGAAGTTGACGACGTGCTCGGGCTTGCCCTGGAACTTGGCGCGCAGGACGGGATCCTGCGTGGCCACGCCCACCGGGCAGGTATTCAGGTGGCACTTGCGCATCATGATGCAGCCTTCGACCACCAGCGGCGCGGTGGCGAACCCGAATTCGTCGGCGCCCAGCAACGCGCCAATCACGACGTCGCGGCCGGTCTTCATCTGGCCGTCGGCCTGCACGCGGATACGGCCGCGCAGGTGGTTCAGCACCAGGGTCTGCTGCGTCTCGGCCAGGCCCAGTTCCCACGGCGTGCCGGCATGCTTGATCGACGACACGGGCGAAGCGCCGGTGCCGCCGTCGTGGCCGGCGATCACCACGTGGTCGGACTTGGCCTTGGCCACGCCCGCGGCCACCGTGCCGACACCGACCTCGGACACCAGCTTGACCGAGATGGATGCCTGGGGATTGGCGTTCTTCAGGTCATGGATGAGCTGGGCCAGGTCCTCGATGGAATAGATGTCGTGGTGCGGCGGAGGCGAGATCAGGCCCACGCCCGGCACCGAGAAGCGCAGCTTGGCGATGTATTCCGACACCTTGTGGCCGGGCAGCTGGCCGCCCTCGCCGGGCTTGGCGCCCTGCGCCATCTTGATCTGGATCTGGTCGGCGCTGGCCAGGTACTCGGCCGATACGCCGAAGCGTCCCGAGGCCACCTGCTTGATGCGCGAACGCAGCGAATCGCCGGCCTTCAGCGGCACGTCGGCCACCACGCGGTCGGCGCCCAGCACCGACGCCAGGGTGTCGCCGTCCTTGATGCCGGCCTTGCCGTGCTGCAGTTCGGCGCGATAGCGCAGTTCGTCCTCGCCGCCCTCGCCCGTATTGGACTTGCCGCCGATGCGGTTCATCGCGATCGCCAGCACCGAGTGGGCCTCGGTCGAGATCGACCCCAGCGACATCGCGCCGGTCGCGAAGCGCTTGACGATCTCCTTGGCCGGCTCGACCTCGGCCAGCGGAATGGCGTGGGCAGGGTCGAACTTGAACTCGAACAGGCCGCGCAGCGTCATGTGGCGCTTGCTCTGGTCGTTGATGATCTGCGCGTATTCCTTGTAGGTGCGGTAGTTGTCCGCACGGGTGGAATGTTGCAGCTTGGCGATGGCGTCCGGCGTCCACATGTGCTCTTCGCCGCGGATCCGGAAGGCGTATTCGCCACCCTCGTCCAGCGCGCCGTCCAGCAGCGGGTCATTGCCGAAGGCCGCCTTGTGCATGCGCAGGGATTCCTCGGCCACCTCGAAGATGCCGATGCCCTCGATGTTGCTGGCGGTGCCCGGGAAATACTGCTCGACCAGCGGACGGTTCAGGCCCACGGCCTCGAAGATCTGGGCGCCGGTGTACGACATGTAGGTCGAGATGCCCATCTTGGACATGACCTTCTGCAGGCCCTTGCCGATGGCCTTGACGTAGTTGTAGATGGCCTTGTCCACGGGCACCTTGGCGTCGTGCTCGTGCTCGTGGGCCAGCGCCTCCATCGCCAGGTAGGGGTGCACCGCCTCGGCGCCGTAGCCGCCCAGCAGCGCGAAATGATGCACCTCGCGCGCCGAGCCGGTTTCCACCACCAGGCCGGTGCTGGTGCGCAGGCCGGCGCGGATGAGATGCTGGTGCACGGCCGAGGTGGCCAGCAGCGCGGGAATGGGCACGCGGTTCGCGTCGACCAGCCGGTCGGACACGATCAGGATGTTGTAGCCGCTCTTGACGGCATCCACCGCCTGGGCGCACAGCGCCGCGACCCGGGCCTGGATGCCTTCCTTGCCCCAGGCGGCCGGATAGGTGATGTCCAGCTCGAAGCTCTTGAACTTGCCGTTCGTGACGCGCTCGATGTGGCGGATCTGCGCCATGTCGGCGAAGTCCAGCACCGGCTGCGCCACTTCCAGGCGCAGCGGCGGGTTCACGTTGTTGATGTCGAGCACGTTGGGCTTGGGCCCGATGAACGACACCAGCGACATCACCATGTTTTCGCGGATGGGGTCGATGGGCGGGTTGGTGACCTGCGCGAACAGCTGGCGGAAGTAGTTGTAGAGGCTCTTGTTCTTGTTGGACAGCACGGCCAGCGGCGCGTCGTTGCCCATCGAGCCCGTGGTTTCCTCGCCCAGCGCGGCCATGGGGCGCAGGATGAACTTGTAGTCCTCCTGCGTCCAGCCGAATGCCTGCTGCCGGTCGAGCATGGGCACGGACGAGCGGCCTTCCTCGACCTCTTCGCGGACGGGTTCGGGCAGCGTGTCCAGCTTGATGCGGATGCGCTCGATCCACTGGCGGTACGGCTTGCTGTTGGCGAGCTGGTCCTTCAGTTCCTTGTCGTCGATGATGCGGCCGAGCTCCAGGTCGATCAGGAACATCTTGCCCGGCTGCAGGCGCCACTTCTTGACGATCTTGCTTTGCGGGACCGGCAGCACGCCCGACTCCGAAGCCATGATGACCAGGTCGTCGTCGGTGACGATGTAGCGCGCCGGGCGCAGGCCGTTGCGGTCCAGCGTGGCGCCGATCTGGCGGCCGTCGGTGAAGGCGATGGCGGCCGGGCCGTCCCAGGGTTCCATCATCGCGGCATGGTATTCATAGAAGGCACGGCGCGCCTCGTCCATCTCGGCATGCTGTTCCCAGGCCTCGGGAATCATCATCATCATGGCGTGCGAGATGGAATAGCCGGACATGACCAGCAGTTCGAGGCAGTTGTCGAACGTGGCGGTGTCGGACTGGCCTTCGTAGACGATGGGATAGAGCTTCTTCAGGTCCTCGCCCAGCACCGGCGACTGCATCACGCCTTCGCGGGCGCGCAGCCAGTTGAAGTTGCCCTTGACCGTGTTGATCTCGCCGTTGTGGGCGATCAGGCGATAGGGGTGGGCCAGCGGCCAGGCGGGGAAGGTGTTGGTGGAGAAACGCTGGTGCACCAGGGCCAGCGCCGTGACGGCGCGCGCGTCGGCCAGGTCGCGGTAGTAGCGGCCCACCTGGTCGGCCAGCAGCAGGCCCTTGTAGACCACGGTGCGGCTGGAGATGGACGGCACGAAGTATTCCTTGCCGTGCTTCAGGTGCATCTTCTGGATGGCGTGCGAGGCCATCTTGCGGATGACATACAGCTTGCGCTCGAGCGCGTCGGGCACCATGACGTCGCCGCCCCGGCCGATGAAGAGCTGCCGGATGACCGGTTCCATGCTCTTCACGTTGGGCGACATCGGCATGTCCTTGTCGATGGGCACGTCGCGCCAGCCCAGCACCACCTGGCCCTCGGCGCGCACGGCGCGCTCGAGCTCGGCCTCACAGGCCAGCCGCGACCCTATTTCCTGGGGCAGGAACACCATCGCCACCCCGTATTCCCCGGGAGCGGGCAGGACCACGCCCTGGGCGGCCATTTCCTCGCGGTACAGCGCATCGGGGATCTGGATCAGGATGCCGGCGCCATCGCCCATGAGGGGATCGGCGCCCACCGCGCCGCGGTGGTCGATGTTCTCGAGGATCTTCAGGCCCTGCTGGATGATGGAATGGCTTTTCTGGCCCTTGATGTGGGCCACGAAACCCACGCCACAGGCGTCGTGTTCGTTGGACGGGTCGTACAGGCCCTGGGCGTCCGGCTGGCGCGGCGCGGGCAGGCCGATGCGCGAAGCGTCGATGACGGCCGTCCGGGACGACGGGGCCGAGAGGTGATCCTGGCTGGATAGGGGCATGGTGCGCTCCGCTGGAGGACTCGCGTGCCGGGCACGAATCCGGGTACTGGACATCGGGAATTCCGAACCCGGCGCGCACAGGAGCAGCGCCAGGGGAAAACGACGATACTGCGGCGCACCAGGGGCTGCAAGAAAAATAAAAAGGGGAACGTCCCCAATTATTATCCAGGCTACAAATCGAGGAAATTAAATTGGGGTCGCACCATTACCGTGCGTTTTCATCCTCTGCTCGCGGCTGTTTCCGGGGCCTCCCCCGCTTGCTGGCCGCGGCGCGCCGGCTGCTGGTGCCCTCGAGCGACTGCACGAAGGCCGGCCCACCCAAGGCCCATTGGCCGTATAGCGCCTGTTCGATGCGCTGCGCCGCCGAGGGCGCCACGCCCTCGGCCATTCTGGCGCGGTAGTTGGCCTGCCGGTCGAACGGCGTATTGCCGCAGGCCCAATAGTCGGCATGGTCGTGCAGCAGCCCCGCCGCCGCGGCCCCCACGTGCGCCGGGGCCGAGGACCAGCGCCACAATTCCGCATCGCCGGCCAGCCCCTGGCGCAGCGGGACCGTCTCGAGCCAGATCAGGCAGGGCAGCACCCAGGCGCCCGGCTCGACCAGCGTGGAGCGGAACCGGCCGGCAAAGACCCTGCCTATATGTAATCGGGCGGCCAGGCGGCGTCCCAGGGACTGGATCACGGCCGAAATCCCGCCTGGGCCCGAGGGCGTGGCCATCAGCAACAGTTGATCGAAAGTAAGCGCCCACCCATGAACGGCCACGCCGTGCTGCCGGGCGTCGGCCTCCAGCCAGGCGGCCACCTGGTCCAGCATGGCGCCGCCGTCGCCCCCCGCCGACAGGGGAACCGTGAAACGGGCCTGGGCGAGATGGGGAAGATCCGGAGCGTACAGGCGGGGAAGGCGGGCCATGTTTATTGGGGACGCATCAATATAGAAGGTCGGAAAATGCAGGTTTCCGCGAACGATACGCCGATTTCATGGTCTATGCAGTATGAAACCCTGATCGCCCGCCCAAGCCCGGTCCCCATCGGCTCCCCTCCGGCGCCGTCCCGACCGGGTCCGCTCGCCGTGCTGCATTGCACAGCGATCGAATCGCTTTATCGCACCCATCAAAAACACCCATTAGCACTCTTTGTTCGAGAGTGCTAACCTTCAGACATGGAGGTAAGCCGTTTATGAAACGTTCGTCGAATCAGTCCAACGTCCTCGCACCCGCCACAAGCGGTCCGGGCGCGCTGGCCCTGGCCATCGCCAACCCGGGCGCCCTTGGCACGATCGAAGCCTATATCGGCGCCGTCAACCGCCTGCCGGTGCTGACGGCCGAGCAGGAACACGACCTGGCCCTGCGCTACCAGGAAAAGCAGGACCTCAACGCCGCCCGCGAACTGGTGCTGTCGCACCTGCGCCTGGTGGTGGCCATCGCCCGCCAATACCTGGGCTACGGATTGCCGCACGCCGACCTGATCCAGGAAGGCAACGTCGGCCTGATGAAGGCCGTCAAGCGCTTCGACCCCAACCGCGGCGTACGGCTGGTCTCCTTCGCCATCCATTGGGTCAAGGCCGAGATCCACGAGTACATCCTGAAGAACTGGCGCCTGGTCAAGGTGGCGACCACCAAGGCCCAGCGCAAGCTGTTCTTCAACCTGCGCAGCCTGAAACCGGACTCGCATGCGCTGACGCCGGAGCAGGTCGAGGAAATCGCCGCCAGCCTGAACGTGCGGCCGCAGGACGTGACCGAGATGGAAGTGCGCCTGTACGGGCAGGACATGGCCCTGGAAGGCCGTGGCACCGATGACGGCGAAAACGATTTCGCCCCTATCGCCTACCTGTCGGACGAAGGCCAGCACGAGCCCAGCGCCATCCTCGAGGAACGCCGCCGCGACGAACTGCACGGCAGCGGACTGCTGCAAGCGCTGGATAGCCTGGACGAGCGGTCGCGCCGCATCATCGAGGCGCGCTGGCTGAAAGACGAAGGTGGCGCCACCCTGCAGGAACTCGCGGACGAATTCGGTGTGTCCGCCGAGCGCATCCGGCAGATCGAGGCCCGCGCCATGACCAAGATGCGCGGAGCGCTGGCCGAGTACGCCTGACCCCGCAGGCAGCGGCCAGGGCGACACGAGCCCGAGGGCGGATTCCGGAGCACCGGATCCGCCCTTTTTATTTGGGCGCGACAGCCGTCACACGAAGTTACAGAAATGGCGGAAATTTACGTGGAAACACGGGTGGCGGGTGAACTTCCCCGCCTGGGCGTGGACTAACCATCAGGTGGGACACGCTTTGGGTGCAACGCCCTCGTGTCGGAATGTCGGGCTTCCCCCCGCTCGACGTTTCTTCCGGCGCAGTCTGCCGGTACCAGCCGATACATCCGCCTCTGCTTTTCTCCTCCCTCCCCCCCACTTGAGGCGGATATTCCACGGGACACCTTCGGTGTCCCGTTTTTTTAGGGGGAGCCCACCCCCTACCCGCTTACGCGGGCCCCCTCAAGGGGGCGATGCGGGTGGACCGGCGGAGCCGGATCCACCGCATCCTGGGTCTAGTACCCGTTTCTTGGAGTGTGCGGCACCGGTGCTGTCGCTGGCTGCCAGCGGTAGCAGCCGTGCTTAAGTCCAAGATAGTTTCCCTAGACCCAGGAAACCGCGGATCTGGCTTTGCCAGTCCGCCGGTTTCGCCCCCTGGGGGGCGCGCGTCAGCGCGTAGGGGGGCTATAACAGCTGGCGAATGTCGCTGGCCAGGGCGTCGACGCCGGCATTGTGGCGGGCGAAGAGGCGCAGGTGGCCGTCGGGGTCGTAGATGTAGACGCCGGCGGTGTGGTCCATGGTGTAGGAACCGGGCTCCTTGCCGGGGACCTTGGCGTAGAACACCTTGAAGGACTTGGCCACGCGGGCGGTGGCATCGGCGTCGCCGCGCAGCCCGAGGAAGCTGGGGTCGAACTGGGTCACGTACGCACGCAGGATCTCGGGCGTGTCACGCTCGGGATCCACCGTCACGAAGGCGATCTGGACCTTGTCGCCGTCCTTGCCCAGGCTGTTCTTGACCTGCACGAACTCGGCCAGCGTGGTCGGACACACGTCGGGACACTGCACGAAGCCGAAGAACACCACCAGGACCTTGCCCTTGAAGTCCTGCAGCGTGCGCGGCTGTCCGTTGAAATCCGTCAGGGACAGATCCGTTCCCAGATCCGATCCGCTCACGTCGGTGCTGTTGAACGAAGGCTTCTTCTGGCAAGCCGCCAACATCGCCGCCGCCACGGCGGCAGCGCCGGCGCGCAGGACGAAACGGCGGGAAACAGCAAACTCGGCCATGACTAACCCTCAATGACGACAAACGGAGGGAGAATCCGCCCGGACACGGGCGGACGTCCCTCACAACCAGTGATCGACCAGCAGGGCCGCGAACAGCAGCGACAGATACAGGATCGAATAGCGAAACAGGCGCCGCGCCAGCTCGTCGCTGTAGCTGCGGTAGAGCTTCCAGGCATAGCCCACGAACACCAGCCCCAGGGCCACGGCGCTGGCCAGGTAGACCAGGCCGCTCATGCGGATCACGTAGGGCAGCAGCGTGGTGGCGAACAGCGCCACGGAATACAGCAGGATGTGCAGCCGCGTGAGCTTCTGGCCGTGCGTGACGGGCAGCATGGGCAGGCCGGCGTTCTCGTAGTCCTTGGTGCGGTACAGCGCCAGGGCCCAGAAATGCGGCGGCGTCCAGATGAAGATGATCAGTACCAGCAGCCACGCCTCGGCCGGGACGCTGTCGGCCACGGCGGCCCAGCCCAGCGCCGGCGGCATGGCGCCGGAAAGGCCGCCGATCACGATGTTCTGCGGCGTGCGGGGCTTCAGGATGACGGTATAGATGATGGCGTAGCCGACGAAGGTCGCGAAGGTCAGCCACATGGTCAGCGGATTGACCAGGGTGTAGAGCACGGTCATGCCCAGGCCGCCGACCACGCCCGACATGGCGATAATCTGCAGCGCGCCGATGTCGCCCCGCGCGGTGGGCCGGTGCGCGGTGCGGGCCATGCGCGCGTCGACCTGCTCCTCGATCAGGCAGTTGATGGCGAAGGCGGCCGCCGCCAGCAGCCAGATGCCTATCGTCGCCGCGATCACGGTCTGCCACGGCGGCACGGCGGGGGTGGCGAGGAACATGCCGATGACCGCGCAGAAAACGGCAAGCTGGCTGACGCGAGGCTTGGTCAGCACCCAATATTGCCGAAGACGCAGACTGACGGTAGACACAGTAATGCTTTCCATGAGGATTCCCGAACTTCAGTAGGCCCTCGCGCCGCCATCCGGCGCGTGGCGGGCCCGTCCCAGCCTGACCAGCAGCGTCACGCACAGGATGGTCAGGACGGCGGCCCCGCCGTTATGCAGCACGGCGATCACTATAGGCCATTGCAGGAAAATGCTGGTCAGCCCGGTCAGCAGTTGCACCACGAGCATGGCCAGCAGCGCCCGCGACGGCCCCTGCAGGCCGTCGTATCGGCGCAACCTGAGCGCCAATCCGCCCAGGTAGATCAGGACCACGAACGCGAAATTGCGATGCGTCCAGTGGATGGCGGTCAGCGCGCTTTGCGAGATGATCTCGCCCGATGGCAGCTCGCCCAGCCCGCGCACGATCGAATAGCCGCCGCCGAAGTCCATGTCCGGCAGCCACTGGCCGTGGCAGGTCGGGAAATCCATGCAGGCCAGCGCCGCGTAATTCGTGCTGACCCAGCCCCCCAGCGCCAGCTGCGTATACAGCAACACCAGGCCGACCGCCACGTATTTCCGCCAACGTCCGGCTTCCGGCACGATATCCGGCAGCACGGTCTGCCTGGCCGACAGCCAGGTCAGCAGCGCCAGCAGGCTGATCCCGCCCAGCAGGTGGGCGGTGACCACGGCCGGCATCAGTTGATGGGTGACGGTCCAGGCGCCGAAGGCCCCCTGCAGGCAGACCGCCGGCAGGATCACCGTGGCCAGCCAGGGGGACTGTGCCAGCGCCTTGCGGTGGCGCCAGGCCATGAACACGATGCCGATGATCAGCATGCCCAGCAGGGTGCCCGCGTAGCGGTGGATCATCTCTATCCAGGCCTTGGATAGTGTAACCGGTCCTTCGGGCATGGCCGTCGCGGCGGCGTGGATGTCATGCCGCGCCCCGATCGGGGACGCATTGCCGTAGCAACCCGGCCAGTCGGGGCAGCCCAGGCCGGAATCGGTCAGCCGCACGAAGGCGCCGAACATGATCAGGTCGAAGGTCAGGAACATCGTGATCGCCACCAGCCTGGCGTAGCGGGCGCGGATCCGGGTGGTGCCCTCTTCGAGGCGTTGCGTGTCCATGGTCCCGCCCTAGCCGATGCGCGACGCGTGCAGCAGCTTGCCGATGTCCTCGCGCAGGCGCAGGGGATCGGGATTCTCGGGGAAGCGCAGCATCAGGTTGTTGCGAGGGTCGACCAGCCAGATGTGCTGGCCGAGCGCCGCGGGCGTGGCGTCGACGCCGGGCGGCAGCGCGAGGAAGCGCCCCACCTGCTCGGCCCGGGCGCGGACCATGTGGGTGCCTTCGTAGGCGCGGATGACCACGGTCGGCACGGGCTCGTCGTCCAGGATCAGCCAGACGCGCTCGATGCGCCCCACGTTCTTGCCCGTGCTGGCATGCGTCTGGCGCATGATGTAGAGCTTCTTGGCGCACTCGTCGCCGCAGTCGCCGCCGTGGGCGGCCACCATGACCCACTTGCCGTTCAGGCTGCGCAGGTCGAACGGCGTGCCGTCCAGGTCCGTCAATTGCAGTTGCTCGGCCGGCGGAACCGGGCGCTGCGGCTCGACCAGGTCGCCGTAGTTGGTGCCGGCGCTGCCCGGACGCCATTCCAGGAAATAGACCAGCGCGGCCGCCACCACGGGCGCGGCGCAGATCGCCAGCACCGCGTACAGGGCGAACAGCGAGCGCCGTGGCCGGACGACGGCGCCGCTAGCGTTTCGGGCGGAGGACTCGGACAAGGATGACTCCAAAGGCGATGGCGGCGATGGCCGCGAACGAAAACCACTGCAACGCATAACCGCGGTGCGTGTCTATATTGGTAGGCGGACCGGCCCAGTCGCGGACCAGCCCGTCCGGCGCTTCGCCGGTCTGCTCCAGCACGGCGGGCAGCAGGGCCACACCCGCGGCCTTGGCGTAGGTCTCCAGCTCCAGGTTCTGCACCCGGGGCGGCGCGCCGGGCCAGCCGGGCAGGCTCGATGCCAACTCGTCGCGCTTGCGCCCGCTCAACGCGGGCAGTTCGAACAGGCGCGGCACGCGCGGGACGAGTTCGCCCCGCACGGTGACCGGGCCGGTCGGCGTACGTACGGTGACCGGGGCGTCGGGCACGGGACGCGGCAGCCAGCCCCGCAGTACGGCCACCGCCTGCCGGCCCTCGTCGTCGAACGCCAGCGGCGTCACGACCCAGAAACCCGGCCGGCCGTCCGCCATGCGGTTGTCCAGCAGCACCGTCCGGTCGGCCAGCCAGTGGCCGGAGGCCTGGGCCGACCGCCAGGGGATCAGGTCCTGGGCGGTCCGCTCCGGCCCCAGGGCCAAGGGCGGCAAGCCGCGGCCCGCTTCCAGCGCGGCCAGGGTGGCGGCTTTTTCGTGAGCCCGCCCCAGTTGCCAGCGGCCCAGCGCGACCGTGACCGCCACGGTGGCGGCCAGCAGCACCAGGGCCAGCGGGACCGACCCACCGCCGGCATGCCTGCGGCCGGCCGGCGGGATCGGCGCCGGCATGCCGGCAGGATGGGGCGCCGAGCGTTTCATGCAGCGGAAGAAGCGCACGGCACCGCGCGGACTGCCATAATCGCGGGCTGGAGGAGAGATTCGATGCGCATCATAGTAGGCATAGCCTTCGTCGGCATTCTGTACAGCTTGGGTTCCGCCCTGGTCTACCTGATGAGGGACACCGGCAATAGCAAGCGTATGGTCTACGCGCTGACGGCCCGGATCGGCCTGTCGGTGCTGTTGTTCCTGTTCGTGCTGTTCGCCCATTGGATGGGCTGGATCCAGAGCACCGGCCTGCGTTGACCGGCCCGCGCCAGGCGGCGCGGCATCTGGACGGCCCCGGCGGCCCCGAAGGGCAGGCCCCTGTCCGGCTCACCGGAAGGCCCAGCCTGCTAGTGTGCCTGCCCCCACACACCCCGGGAAGCGGCCAACTGTCGCAGGCCGCTGAGAACATGTCCCCCTTCCGTCTCACGCCCCCCCCCCGAACCAGGGCACAGCGGATCCGGCTCCGCCGGTCCGCCAGTGCCGCCCCCCTGGGGGGGCGCGCGTCAGCGCGTAGGGGGGGGTTCCCTTCTAGAACCAGTAGACGAAGAGGTACAAGCCCAGCCACACGACGTCGACGAAGTGCCAGTACCAGGCGGCGCCTTCGAAGCCGAAATGGTGGGTAGCCGTGAAGTCGCCCCGGATCAGGCGGCGCAGCATCACCGCCAGCATGATGGCGCCCATGGTGACGTGGAAGCCGTGGAAGCCCGTCAGCATGTAGAACGTGGAGCCGAAGGCGCCCGAGGTGAGCTTGAGGTTCAGCTCGGTGTACGCATGGAAATACTCATAGGCCTGGAAGCCCATGAAGGTCGCGCCCAGCAGGATGGTGACGAACAGCCAGAAGGCGGCCTTCGCGCGGTTGCTGGCCAGCAGCGCGTGGTGCGAGATCGTCAGCGTCACGCCCGAGGTCAGCAGCAGGGCGGTGTTGATGGTGGGGATCCAGAAGGGCCCCATCGCGGTGAAGGGCTCGATGGTCCCGGCCGGGCCGGTATTGGGCCAGGCGCCGGCGAAATCCGGCCACAGCACCATGCGGTTGTCGAGGTCCGACAGCCAGGGCGTGGTGAACGCGCGGGCGTAGAACAGCGCGCCGAAGAAGGCGGCGAAGAACATGACCTCGGAGAAGATGAACCAGCTCATGCTCCAGCGGTACGAAACGTCGACACGCTTGCTGTAGAGCCCGCCGGTGGACTCGGCGATGGCATCGCCGAACCAGCGGTAGAGCACGAAGAGGAAGCCGAGCACGCCGGCCAGCACGAACCATGGGCCGACGCTCACGCTGTTGACCCACAGGGCCATGCCCAGCAGGAAGAACAGCAGTGCCAGGCTGGCCGTGGCGGGATGCATGGATGGAGCCGGCACGAAATAGTACGGCGCCTCCTTGCCCGAAACCGAGTGACTTGCACTCATCTCAACTCTCCTTCGCGAATTCCACAAAACCGCACATGATTCGGAGACGGCCTTCCCGGCCATCCTTGTTCTTCTAGCCGACGACCGTCCTGACGATCAGCAGCAGCACTACCACAAACACCACCGCCATCACGACACCGGCGATGATGACGTAGATCGGATTGAGCTTGGCGGCATCGTTGCGGTAGTCCGCCCCGCGCCGCAAACCCGTGAAGGACCACAGCACCGCGCCCAGGGTCTGGAAGAAATTGAGCTTGCGGCCGGCGGCCGATTTCAGGTCGTCGCTCAACTCTTGCCTCCGGACCCGGCGGCGGGCCGCACGTCGGCCGACCGTCCGCCGACCTCGAAGAACGTATACGACAGCGTGATCGTATGCACATCCTTCGGCAGCTTGGGATCCACCACGAACACCACCGGGAACTGGCGCGTCTCGCGCGCTTTCAGGTCCTGCTGGGAAAAACAGAAGCACTCCAGCTTCTTGAAATACTGGCCGGCCACCATGGGCGCATAGCTGGGGATGGCCTGCCCCGCCATTTCGCGGTCCTGCTGGTTGGCGATCTCGTAGACGATGGTCGCCAGCTCGCCCGGATTGACGTCCATGGACGACTGCACCGGCCGGAACCGCCATGGACCGTGGATGTTCGCATCGAACACGATCTTGACGGTACGGCTGGTGTCGACCTGCGTATTGCGCGCGAAGGCGGCGGCATCGTCGTCGACCTTGGTCAGCACGTTGATGCCCGTCACCTCGCAAATGGCGCGGTACATGGGAACCAGCGCATAGCCGAAGCCGAACATCATCGCGATGATGACGGCCAGCTTGCCCAGCATCCGACGGTTGTCGGACGCGGGCTTGGCGGGTTGCCTGGGGTCGGGATGCGTCATGCGGGCACCTGCGACACGTATCGGGTCAGCCGAGGAAGACCTTGCGCAGGATCACCGCGAGGAAAAACGCGGCGACCAGAACTGCGAGTGCAAGGCCCGTGCGCCGGTTGCGGCGGCGCTGCTCGGACGTGACCATCTACTTGACCTGAGGCGGCGTTTCGAACGAATGGTACGGCGCCGGCGAAGGAAGGGTCCACTCCAGGCCGCCGTCCTCGGCGCCCCAGGGGTTGGCGGGAGCGGGCTCGCCATGGCCCCGGTAGGCCTTCAGCACGACGTACAGGAACAGCAGTTGCGACAGACCGAACCAGAAGGCGCCGATGGTGGCGATCTGGTGGAAGTCGGTGAACTGGGCGGCGTAGTCCGCATAGCGGCGGGGCATGCCGGCCAGGCCCAGGAAGTGCATCGGGAAGAAGGTGACGTTGAACGAGATCAGCGACGACCAGAAGTGGATCTTGCCCAGCTTCTCGTCATACATCACGCCCGTCCACTTCGGCAGCCAGTAGTAGGTGCCGCCGAACAGCGCGAACAGCGAACCGGCCACCAGCACGTAGTGGAAGTGCGCCACCACGTAGTAGGTGTCCTGCACCTGGATGTCGATGGGCGCGACGGCCAGGATCAGGCCGGTGAAGCCGCCCATCGTGAACACGAAGATGAAGCCGATCGCGAACAGCATCGGCGTCTCGAAGGTCATCGAGCCGCGCCACATGGTGGCCAGCCAGTTGAAGATCTTCACGCCGGTGGGCACCGCGATCAGCATGGTCGCGTACATGAAGAACAGCTGGCCGGTGACGGGCATGCCGGTCGTGAACATGTGGTGGGCCCACACGATGAACGACAGGATGGCGATCGAGGCCGTGGCGTAGACCATGGAGGCATAGCCGAACAGGCGCTTGCGGGCGAAAACCGGGACGATGGCCGACACGATGCCGAACGCCGGCAAGATCATGATGTAGACCTCGGGGTGCCCGAAGAACCAGAAGATGTGCTGGTACATGACCGGATCGCCGCCGCCGGCCGCGTTGAAGAACGAGGTGCCGAAATGGCGGTCGGTCAGCACCATGGTGATGGCGCCGGCCAGCACGGGCATCACGGCGATCAGCAGGTAGGCGGTGATGAGCCAGGTCCAGCAGAACAGCGGCATCTTCATCAGCGTCATGCCGGGCGCGCGCATGTTCAGGATGGTCACGATGATGTTGATCGCGCCCATGATGGACGAGGCGCCCATGATGTGCACGGCGAAGATCGCGAAGTCCATGCCGGGGCCCATCTGGACCGACAGCGGCGCGTACAGCGTCCAGCCCGCGGCGGTGGCGCCGCCCGGCACGAAGAACGAGACCGTCAGCAGGATGGCGGCGACGGGCAGCAGCCAGAAGCTGAAGTTGTTCATCCGCGCAAAGGCCATGTCCGAGGCGCCGATCTGCAGCGGGATCATCCAGTTCGCGAAGCCCACGAAGGCCGGCATGATCGCGCCGAACACCATGATCAGGCCGTGCATGGTGGTGAACTGGTTGAACAGCTCGGGCTGGAAGAACTGGATGCCCGGCTCGAACAGCTCGGTGCGCAGCAGCAGCGCCAGCAGTCCGCCTTCCATCAGCATCGTGAAGGAAAAGATCAGGTACATCGTACCGATATCTTTGTGGTTCGTGGCGAACAGCCAGCGCCGCCAGCCAGTCGGATGGCCGTGGGCGTGGTCGTCATGATCGTGCCCGTGGGCGTGATCGATCGCGGTGCTGCTCATGATGGCTCCTTGCTGCTCCGTACTGCTGTCTTCGCTATCGTGACGAAGGCGCTCAATATGTGAAAACTGAACCGGTACTGCAGGCCGCCCCCGCGGGGCGGCCGCTCGTCCTTAGCGGGCCGACTTCACATCGGCGGGCTGCACGACGGGATCCTGGCCCTTGCCCGCGTTGCTCCAGGCATTGCGGGTATAGGTGATGGCGGCGGCGATCTCGACGTCGGACAGGTGCGCGAACGAGGCCATGGCGGTGCCGGGACGGCCCTTCAGCACGGTTTCGATCTGCTTGTCCTTGGGGCCCAGTACGGTCGGGTCGGCATCCAGCGCGGGGAAGGTGCCCGGCACGCCCTTGCCGTTGGCCTGGTGACAGGCCACGCAATTGGACGCGAACACCTTTTCGCCGCGGGTCTTCAGTTCGTCGGCCGTCCAGGTCTTGTTGGGATCGTCGGCTTGCGCGGCCAGCTTGGCCTTCTGCTCCTCGACCCACTTACTATAGTCCTCCTGGGAGACGACCTTCACGACGATGGGCATGAAGGCGTGGTCCTTGCCGCACAGTTCCGCGCACTGGCCGCGGAATTCGCCGGTTTTCTCGGCGCGGAACCAGGTGTCGCGCACGAATCCGGGGATGGCGTCCTGCTTGACGCCGAAGGCCGGCACCATCCACGCGTGGATGACGTCGTTGGCGGTGGTGATGACGCGGACCTTCTTGTTGACCGGCACGACCAGGGGATTGTCGACCTCGATCAGGTAGTTGTCGCCCTTGGGTTCGGTACCGTTGCGCTGCTCCATCGGGGTGGACAGGTTGGACAGGAAGGAGATGCCCTCGCCTTCGCCGTTCAGGTAGTCGTAGCCCCATTTCCATTGGTAGCCGGTGGCCTTCACCGTCAGGTCGGCATTGGACGTGTCCTTCATCGCGACCACGGTCTTGGTGGCCGGCAGGGCCATGCCGATCACGATCAGGAACGGAATCACGGTCCAGGCGACTTCGACGCCTATGCTCTCGTGGAACGACGCGGGCTTGGCGCCGCGCGACTTCCGGTGCGCCCAGATGGAATAGAACATCACCGCGAACACCGCGATGAAGATGACCAAACAGATGGCCAGCATCATCCAGTGCAGCCACTCGATCTGCGCCGCGATGCTGGTGACGGGCTCGTGCAGATTGAGCTGATTGACTTTCGGGCCGCCCACGCTGTCGTTGACGGCAAATGCTGCGTTGCCGGCCAGCATGCTGACCATCAACGCCCCCAACGACCCACCCAACCACTTCTTCATGTCCGACCTCGAAGAACAGCGTTTAGTGTTATTCAGGCAGCCGACACCGTGCGCAGCTTGCGCGGGCCCCCACCGCCACAAAACTCCTTACCATGCGCCTTGGAAAATAATTATGTTGCTAGCGCATAGAATCGCAGGATTATACGGGGTGCCAGACAGGACCAGCAACCCGACCCGCTTCCGAGCAGGCTCAACGCACTCCGCCACGCCGTATGGACGAGACCGGAACGTGCGTCTCGCCTGGCGCCGAACGGTACGACGCGGCCCGCCACGCATGGCCGTAGGCGACCTCGGCCGTCAGGCGGATCAGGCCGTCCGGCCCTCGTCCCGCCTCGATGGCCTCGACCAGCCGGGCGCGCCATGCGCGCGTGGCCAGCCCCCGCTTGCGGCCCCGCGCGGGATTGCCGCCCAGGCGCCGCACGTCGTCGAGCAGGCTGTCGGCATGCCGGTAGGTGAAGGTGAGCACCTCCTGGTCCATCACCGGATCCGCGAAACCGTTCTCGATCAGCAGGTCGCCGAAGTCGTGCATGTCGACGAACTCTGGCGTGGCCGTGGCAAGGCCCGCCCGCGCCACGGCCTCGCGCAGCTCGCGGAACGTCGCCGGCCCCAGGCAGCTGAACATCGCCAGCCCGCCCACGCGCAGCAGGCGGCGCCATTCGGCCAGCACCGCGTGCGGCTCGGGATGCCAGTGCAGCGCCATGTTGGACCAGACCAGGTCCAGCGACTCGGGCGGCAGGCCCGTTCCGGCCATGTCGGCCTGGACGAACGCCGGCAGTTGCGGCGCGCCGCGGCCGGCCAGCTTCAGCGCGGAATGGCGCAGCCGGGCCCCCACCGACGAGGGCAGGTGCAGCCGGCGCGCATGGGCCAGCACCGCGGCGCTGAGATCCACGCCGGTATAGGCGGCCCCGGGATAGCGCGCCTGCAGGCGCTCCAGCGCCGCGCCGGCGCCGCAGCCCGCATCCAGCATGGCCTTGGGCGCCAGCCGGATGTATTCCAGGCGCTCGAACATGCGGGCGCCTATCTCGCCGTACAGGAACTGCGCCGCCTCCAGGTCGCCCCGGCGCCCGAACTGCAGCGCGACGTGCTCGCGCGCCAGCGGCAGCGACGGCAGGCGGTCTGGATGGGAGCTTTCTGTCATTGCAACACGCACGAAAATCCAAGGAATCCCTAAACTGCGGCGCAAAAGCGCCCGGGCGCACGGGCCGCGCCCACCCTCCATGATGCCACCGACAGATTTTTCATGCCCGGACCCTTTCCCATGCCGCGCTGGCGGCACCTGGCGGCGCGCCTGCGGGCGCTCGTGCCGTCCGACTGCCCGCTGTGCGCCGGCCGCAGCCGGGGCGGCATGCTGTGCGCCGCCTGCGAAGACGCCGTCTGCTGGACCGCCCGCACCTCGCCGGGGCTGGGCCTGCCGTGGCGCTGCGCCCGGTGCGCGCTGCCCCTGCCGGAGCACGACACCGCCTGCCCCGACTGCGCGGGCCAGGTTCCGGCGTTCACCCGCACCATCATCGCCTTCGACTATGCGCCGCCGGCCGACGCCCTGGTGCTGCAACTGAAGAACGGCCGCCGCTATGGCCGGGCCGACCTGCTGGGCAACCTCCTGGCCGAAGCGGTGCGCCACCAGGCTCGACCCCTGGAGCCCGGGACCGTATTGGTTCCCATTCCGTCGTCCTACGCCTCGCTGCGGCGGCGCGGCTTCAACCCCGCCGCCGAGATCGCCCGCGCCCTGGGCCGCGACCTGGCGCTGCCGGTGCGGCACGACCTGCTGCGCCGCAGCCGCGAACAGGCCAAGCAGAGCGGCCTGGGGCGCCTGGGCAGGCGCGAGGCGGTGCGGGGACTGTATGCTTGCGCTCCCCGGGCCGGCGGGCTGCGCATCGGCCTGGTGGACGACGTCATGACCACGGGCAGCACCCTGCATGCGGCGGCGGCCGCGCTGCGGATGGCCGGGGCCGCCTCGGTGGTCGCATTGGCCGTCGCGCGCACCCCAGGGCAATTCCCAGCCGGTTCGCGCGCAAGGCCACGGGCAGAATGTCGGGACTGAGGCAACAAACGATTTCGATCGATTTCAAACCCGGGCTTCTTGTCAACACATTGCGGCGCAACTGGAATACCTTAGAGGGCGCCGCGATCCGGGGCATTTTCCTCGCGGCGCGAATCAGGCAAGCCTTTTCTGGAACTCCATGGCCGATATTCCCCCTCAGCCCGAACGGGCTCCGTCTTCTTCCACGTCGAACGGCAAGAAAAAACTGCGCTGGCTCTGGCTGGCGGTCGTGGTCGCCCTGGCCGGCGGCGGATACTGGTGGTGGCATGCGCGCCAGCAGGCGGCGCCCGACGCGGGCAAGCCGGGGGCCGGCGCACCGCGCGGACCCGGCGGCCCGGGCGGCCCCGGCGGCTTCCAGGCGGCCACGCCGGTCCGGGTCTCGCCCGCCCGAGCCGAGGACATGAAGGTCTATCTGAAGGCGCTGGGCACGGTTACCGCATACAACACGGCCACCGTGCGCAGCAAGGTCGACGGCGAGCTGCAGAAGATCCTTTTCCAGGAAGGCCAGCTCGTCAAGGCCGGCGACCTGCTGGTGCAGATCGACCCGCGCCCCTACCAGGTGGCGCTGGCCCAGGCCCAGGGCACGCTGGAACAGAACCGCGCGCAGCTCGACAACGCGCGGCGCGACCTCGAACGCTACCAGACCCTGTACGCGCAGGATTCGATCGCGCGCCAGCAGGTGGATACCCAGGTGGCCCTGGTGCGCCAGTACGAAGGCACGCTCAAGACCAACCAGGCCGCGGTGGACAACGCCAAGCTGCAGCTGGACTACACCCGCGTGGTGGCCCCGATCTCCGGCCGCCTGGGCCTGCGCCAGGTCGACCTGGGCAACCTCGTGCGCAGCAGCGACACCAACGGCCTGGTCATCATCACCCAGACCCAGCCCATTTCCCTGCTGTTCACCATCGCCGAGGCCGACCTGCCCGACGTGCTGGCCCAGTTGCGCGCGGGCAAGACGCTGGCCGTCCAGGCCTACGACCGGGCCGACGTGCGCCACATCGCCGACGGCGTGCTGACCACGGTGGACAACCAGATCGACACGACCACCGGCACGGTCAAGCTCAAGGCCCGCTTCGAGAACAAGGACGAAAGCCTGTTCCCGAACCAGTTCGTCAACGCCCGGCTGCACGTGCGCACGCTGGCCGGCGCCACGGTCATTCCCGCGGGGGCGGTGCAGCGGGGCACGCCGGGCACCTTCGTCTACGTCGTCAACGACGACAACACCGTGTCGCTGCGCGTGATCAAGCTCGGCCCGAGCGATGGCGAGCGCGTGTCGGTGCAGGAGGGGCTCAAGCCCGGTGACCGCATCGTGGTCGAGGGCGTGGACCGCCTGCGCGACGGCGCCCAGGTCCAGGTCGTGACAGGCAGCGAGGCCGTTCCCGAGGCCGCCGGCTCGCAGTTGCAGCGCGGCGCCGGCCAGGGCGCGCGCCGCCGAGGCAACGGACGCGCCGCGCCATGAATCCGTCGCGGCTGTTCATCCTGCGCCCCATCGCCACGTCGCTGGCGATGGTGGCGATCCTGCTGTCGGGGCTGATCGCCTACAAGATGCTGCCGGTCTCGGCCCTGCCCGAGGTCGACTACCCCACCATCCAGGTGGTCACGCAATATCCCGGCGCCAGCCCCGACGTCATGACCTCGCTGGTGACGGCTCCGCTGGAGCGCCAGTTCGGCCAGATGCCGGGCCTGAACCAGATGTCGTCCATCAGTTCGGGCGGCGCCTCGGTCATCACCCTGAAGTTCAACCTCGACCTGCCGCTGGACGTGGCCGAGCAAGAGGTCCAGGCCGCCATCAACGCCGGCTCGAACCTGCTGCCCAACGACCTGCCCGCGCCGCCCATCTACAACAAGGTCAATCCCGCCGACACGCCGGTCCTGACGCTGGCGATCAGCTCGCCCACGCTGCCGCTCTACCAGGTGCGCGACCTGGTGGACACGCGCATGGCGCAGAAGATTTCGCAGGTATCGGGCGTGGGCCTGGTCAGCATCGCCGGCGGCCAACGCCCGGCCGTGCGCATCCGCGCGAATCCGCGCGCCCTGGCCTCGGTGGGGCTAAACCTCGGCAATATCCGCACCGCCATCACCGGCGCCAACGTCAACCAGCCCAAGGGCAACTTCGACGGTCCCACGCGCGCCACCACGCTCGACGCCAACGACCAGTTGAAGACCATCGAGCAGTACCGCGACCTGATCATCGCCTACGCCAACAACGCGCCGGTGCGGCTGTCGGACGTGGCCGAGATCGAGCGCGACGCCGAGAACACCCGCCAGGCCGCCTGGGCCGGCGGCCAGCCCGCCATCCTGCTGAACGTGCAGCGCCAACCCGGGGCCAACGTGATCCAGGTGGTGGACAACATCCGCAAGCTGCTGCCCGACCTGCAGGCGGCCCTACCCAGCACGCTGGACGTGGCCGTGCTGTCGGACCGCACCGAATCCATCCGCTCGTCCGTGAAGGACGTGCAGTTCGAGCTGATGCTGGCGGTCGCGCTGGTGGTCATGGTCACCTTCGTGTTCCTGCGCAACCTCACGGCCACCATCATCCCGAGCGTGGTCGTGCCGTTGTCGCTGATCGGCACCTTCGGCGTCATGTACCTGGCCGGTTTCAGCATCAACAACCTCACGCTGATGGCGCTGACCATAGCCACCGGCTTCGTGGTGGACGACGCCATCGTCATGATCGAGAACATCGCCCGCTATCTGGAGCAGGGCGAGACGCCGGTGCAGGCGGCCCTGAAGGGCGCGGCGCAGATCGGCTTCACGCTGATCTCGCTCACGTTCTCGCTGATCGCCGTGCTGATCCCGCTGCTGTTCATGGGCGACGTGATCGGCCGGCTGTTCCGCGAGTTCGCCATCACGCTGGCGGTCTCCATCCTGATCTCGCTGGTGGTCTCGCTCAGCCTGACTCCCATGATGTGCTCGAAGTACCTGCGGCACATACCCGACGAGGAACAGGGCCGGTTCTACCGCAAGAGCGGCGAATGGTTCGACCGCATCATCGCCGGCTACGACCGCATGCTGCGCTGGGTGCTGTCGCACCAGCCGCTGACGCTGCTGGTCGCGCTGGGCACGCTGCTGCTGACGGTGCTGCTGTACGCCGTCATCCCCAAGGGCTTCTTTCCCCAGCAGGACACGGGCGTCATCCAGGCCATCAGCGAAAGCTCGCCGTCGGTATCCTTCGCCGCCATGGCGCGGCGCCAGCAGGCCGCGGCCGACATCATCCTGCGCGACCCCGACGTGGCCAGCCTGTCGTCCTTCATCGGCGTGGACGGCACCAACGCCACGCTCAACACCGGCCGCCTGCAGATCAACCTGAAGCCCCATGCCGAACGCAGCGCGTCGGCGGCGCAGGTGATCGCCCGCCTGCAGCCGCAACTGGACAAGCTCGAGGACCTGCGGCTGTACATGCAACCGGTGCAGGACCTGACCATCGAGGACAGCGTCAGCCGCACCCAGTACCAGTTCACGCTGCAGGACCCCGACCTGGACACCCTGGGCACCTGGACCCGCAAGCTGGTCGACCGGCTCAGGCAGTTGCCGCAGCTGGCCGACGTCACCCACGACCTGCAGGACCGCGGCCTGCAGACCTACGTCGAGATCGACCGCAATGCCGCCTCGCGGCTGGGCGTGACCGCGGCCGACATCAACAACGCGTTGTACGACGCGCTGGGCCAGCGGCTGATATCGACCATCTTCACCCAGGCCAACCAGTACCGCGTGGTGCTGGAAGCGGCGCCGCAGTTCCGCCAGGACCCGTCGTCGCTGTCACAGATCTACGTGGCGACCGCCGACGGCAAGCAGGTGCCGCTGACCAACATCGTGCAGGTATCCGAACGGACGACGGCGCTGTCGATCAGCCACCTGGGCCAGTTCCCCTCGGCCACGGTCTCGTTCAACCTGGCCCATGGCGCCTCGCTCAGCGGCGCGGTGGACGCCATCCTGCAGGCCGAGCACGAGATCGGCATGCCGCTCGGCATCCAGACCAGCTTCCAGGGCGCGGCCCAGGCCTTCCAGGCCTCGCTGAACAGCACGCTGCTGCTGATCCTGGCGGCCATCGCCACGATGTACATTGTGCTGGGCGTGCTGTACGAAAGCTACATCCACCCCATCACCATCCTGTCCACCCTGCCTTCGGCCGGGGTGGGCGCGCTGCTGGCGCTGATGATCGCGGGCAGCGATCTCGACATGATCGGCATCATCGGGATCATCCTGTTGATCGGCATCGTGAAGAAGAATGCCATCATGATGATCGACTTCGCGCTCGAGGCCGAGCGCAAGCAGGGCATGGCGCCGCGCGACGCCATCCACCAGGCCGCGCTGCTGCGCTTCCGGCCCATCCTGATGACGACCTGCGCCGCGCTGTTCGGCGCCGTGCCGCTGATGCTCAGTACCGGTAGCGGCGCCGAGCTGCGCCAGCCGCTGGGCATCGTGATGGTGGGCGGCCTGCTGTTCAGTCAGTTGCTGACGCTGTTCACGACGCCGGTCATCTACCTGATGTTCGACCGCCTGGGCCACGCGATGAACCGCAGGCGCGAACGGCGCACGGCCTCGCTGGGCCAGCCGGGCGGCACGCCATGAACATCTCCGCGCCGTTCATCATGCGGCCGGTGGCCACGGTGCTGCTGGCCATCGCCGTGGTGCTGGCCGGCGCCCTGGCCTTCGTCAAGCTGCCGGTCGCGCCCTTGCCGCAAGTGGACTTCCCCACGATATCGGTGCGCGCCAGCCTGCCCGGCGCCAGCCCCGAGACCATGGCCTCCAGCGTCGCCACGCCCCTGGAGCGCGCGCTGGGCAGCATCGCCGGGATCAGCGAGATGACCTCGCGCAGCACCCAGGGCTCGGCCAGCATCACGCTGCAATTCGACCTGAGCCGCGACATCGACGGCGCTGCGCGCGACGTGCAGGGCGCCATCAACGCGGCGCGCACCATGCTGCCCAGCGCGCTGCGCAGCAATCCGACCTACACCAAGCGCAACCCTGCCTCGGCGCCCATCATGGTGCTGGCGCTGACCTCGCCCACGCTGGACCAGGGCCAGCTCTACGACGTGGGCTCGACCATCCTGGCGCAGCGCATCGCGCAGATCAAGGGTGTCAGCGACGTCCAGGTGGGCGGCAGTTCGCTTCCCGCGGTGCGGGTGGAACTGAACCCCACCGCGCTCAACCAGTACGGCATCGCGCTGGACGAAGTGCGCACCGCGCTGAACAACGCCAACGCGCGCGGCCCGAAAGGCGTGCTCGAGAACGACGAGACGAGCTGGCAGGTCGCCACCAACGACCAGTTGCGCAAGGCGCGCGAGTATCGCGGGCTGATCGTGGCCTACCGCAACGGCTCGCCCGTGATGCTGAGCGACGTGGCGCGCGTCGAGGATTCGGTGGAAGACCTCTTCAACATGGGCTTCCTGAACAACAGCCCGGCCATCCTGCTGGTGGTGGGGCGCCAGGCCGACGCCAACATCATCGAGACGGTGGACCGCATCCGCGAAGCGCTGCCGCAGATGCGGGCGCTGCTGCCGGGCGACGTGGCGCTGACCGTGGCGCAGGACCGCACGCCCAGCATCCGCGCCTCGCTGGCCGAGGCCGAGCACACGCTCATCATCGCCGTCATCCTGGTCATCCTGGTGGTGCTGCTGTTCCTGCGCAACGTCCGCGCCGCCATCATCCCCAGCGTGGCGGTGCCGGTCTCGCTCATCGCCACCTTCGCCGTGATGTACCTGTGCGGCTACTCGCTCAACACCATGTCGCTGATGGCACTGATCGTCGCCACCGGTTTCGTGGTGGACGACGCCATCGTCGTGCTGGAGAACATCTCGCGGCACCTGGAGGCCGGCATGTCGCCGCTGCGGGCGGCCCTCGTGGGCTCGCGCGAGGTCGGCTTCACGGTGCTGTCGATGAGCCTGTCGCTGATCGCGGTATTCATCCCCATCCTGCTGATGGGCGACATCGTCGGCCGGCTGTTCCGCGAATTCTCGGTCACGCTGTCCGCCGCCATCCTGATGTCGCTGATCGTGTCCGTCACCCTGACGCCCATGATGTGCGCCCGCATGCTGCGCCCGGTGCGCGAGCAGCGGCCCCCGGGGCGGATCTCCCGCCTGATGGAAGCCGGCTTCGCCGGCATGACGCGGGGCTACGGCCGGGCGCTGCACTGGGTGCTGCGCCATTCGCTGCTGACCCTGATCGTGCTGGGCGTGGTAATCGGGCTCAATGTCTACCTGTACGTCAAGGTGCCCAAGGGCTTCTTCCCCCAGCAGGACACGGGCCAGCTGATGGGCTTCATCCGCGCCGACCAGGGCACGTCCTTCCAGGCCATGCGTCCCAAGCTGGAATACTTCCGCAAGGTGGTGCTGGCCGATCCGGCGGTCGAGAGCATGGTCGGCTACAGCGGCGGACGCGGCGGCAGCAACACCAGCTTCATGATGATCCAGCTCAAGCCGCTGGCCGAGCGCAAGGTATCGGTGGACGAGGTGATGAACCGGCTGCGGGGCAGGCTGGGCAACGTGCCCGGCGCGCGCATGTTCCTGATGCCCAACCAGGACATACGCATCGGGGCCCGCATGTCCAACTCCAGCTATCAGTATTCGCTGAAGGCCTCGGAGCTGTCGGCGCTGCGCACCTGGATGCCGCGCGTGACGCGCGCGCTGGCCGCGCTGCCCGAGCTGGCCGACGTCGACGTGGACGTCGAGGACAAGGGGCGGCAGATCTCGCTGGAGATCGACCGCGAGACCGCGACGCGGCTGGGGGTGAACATGTCGATGATCGCCGCGGTGCTGAACAACTCGTTCAGCCAGCGGCAGGTCTCGGTCATCTACAACCCGCTCAACCAGTACCGGGTGGTCATGGAGGTGGACCAGCGCTTCGCGCAGAACGCGGACGCGCTGCAGCAGGTCACCGTCGTCACCTCGACCGGCGCGCGGGTGCCGCTGTCGGCCTTCGCGAAGTGGCGCACCACGAACGCGCCGCTGAGCGTCTCGCACGAGAGCCAGTTCGCCGCCGACACCGTCTCCTTCAACCTGGCCCCGGGCGTATCGCTGGAACAGGCCACGCGCGCGGTCAACGAGGCAGTCGCCCGCATCAGTCTGCCCACCACCGAGATCCAGGCGGGCTTCGCCGGCAGCGCCAAGGCGCTGCAATCGTCGCTGAGCGCCCAGCCCTGGCTGATCCTGGCCGCGCTGGTCACCATGTACCTGGTGCTGGGCATGCTGTACGAAAGCTACATCCATCCGCTGACCATCCTGTCCACCCTGCCCTCGGCCGGGCTGGGGGCCCTGCTGGCGCTGATGATGCTGGGCCGGGAGTTCTCGCTGATCGCCCTGATCGGGGTGTTCCTGCTGATCGGCATCGTCAAGAAGAACGCCATCATGATGGTGGACTTCGCGCTGGATGCGGAGCGGCGGCGCGGGCTGAGTTCGCGCGAGGCCATCCACGAAGCCTGCCTGATGCGCTTTCGTCCCATCCTGATGACCACCATGGCGGCCATCCTGGGCGCCGTACCGCTGGTGATCAGCACGGGCGCCGGCGCCGAGCTGCGCCAGCCGCTGGGCATCACCATCGTCGGCGGGCTGGTCGTCAGCCAGTTGCTGACGCTGTTCACCACCCCGGTGGTCTACCTGTATCTCGACCGCCTGCACTGGCGGGCGCAACGGCGCTGGGGCCGGCCGCGATCGGCGGGCCTTGCGCTACCCGGAGACAATCTATGACCAAGACGTGGCCCGCCGTGGCGGGCACGCCCCGCCCTTCGCCGCTTTCCGATGACCGCCCGCCGCGGACCGGCGGCGCGCGCCTGGCCGTCTGCGCCGCGCTGGCCGCCCTGCTGGCCGGATGCGCCATGGGGCCCGATTACGTGCGGCCGACCGTGAACAGCGGCGTCCAGTTCAAGGAAGCCGCCGGCTGGAAGGCCGCCGAGCCTCGCGACGACGTCCGCCGCGGCCCGTGGTGGGAGGTCTTCGGCGACCCCGAGCTGTCGCGCCTGATGGCGCAGGTCGAGACCGCCAACCAGACCATCGCCCAGGCCGAGGCGCAGTACCGGCAGGCGCTGGCCACCGTGCAGGCCACGCGCGCCGGGCAGTTCCCCACGCTGAGCGGCAGCGCCTCGGCCACGCGCAGCGGTACCGGCACCAGCAGCAGCACCACCACCAACAGCAGCGGCGTCGTCATCAGCCAGGGCGGCTCGCAAAGCATCCGCAACCAATACAGCATGAGCGCCACGGCCAGCTGGGAAGCCGACCTGTGGGGCCGCATCCGCCGCAGCATCGAGGCCGACACCGCCAGCGCCCAGGCCAGCGCGGCCAACCTGGCCAATGCCCACCTGAGCGCACAGGCCGAACTGGCGCGCAATTACTTCCAGTTGCGCATCATGGACGAGCAACAGCGCCTGCTGGAAACCACCATCAAGGTCTATGAACGCTCGCTGCGCCTGAACGAGAACCGCTATGCGGTGGGCGTCTCGGCCAAGGCCGAGATCGCCCAGGCGCGCACCCAGCTGGAATCGACGCGGGCCCAGGCCGTGGACCTGCGCTGGCAGCGCGCCCAGCTCGAGCACGCCATCGCCATCCTGGCCGGCCAGCCGCCGTCCGAGTTCAGCCTGGCGCCCACGGAATTCCGGGCCATGCTGCCCGCCATCCCGGTGGGCCTGCCCTCGGAGCTGCTGGAACGCCGGCCCGACATCGCCGCGGCCGAACGCCAGGTCCAGGCGGCCAATGCCCGCATCGGCGTCGCCAAGGCGGCCTACTTCCCGTCGTTGACGCTGTCGGCCTCGCTGGGTTATCGCAGTTCGCAGTTCTCGGACTGGCTGACCGCGCCGGCGCGCTTCTGGTCTCTTGGCCCTTCGCTGGCCGCGCCGCTGTTCGACGCCGGCCTGCGCCGCGCGCAGACCCGCCAGGCCGAAGCCACTTACGACCAGCAGGTGGCCGCCTACCGGCAGACTGTGCTGTCCGCGCTGGGTGAGGTGGAGAACTATCTGTCGCAACTGCGCGTGATGGAGGAAGAGCAGGCCGTGCAACAGCGTGCCCTGGATGCGGCGCGCGAATCGCTGCGGCTCACCACCAACCAGTTCGAGTCCGGCCTGATCGACTACCTGAGCGTGGTCACGGTGCAGACCTCGGCGCTCAGCAACGAACGCACCGCGCTGTCATTGCTGGGCAATCGCCTGACCGCCAGCGTGAACCTGATCGCAGCGCTGGGCGGCGGCTGGCACGCCGACGCCCTGGCTTCGAAGCAGGACGGCGCCAAGGCCGATACGGCCACGCAATGACGGACGGCCACACCATCGGGCGCTGCGGCCCCGCCGACGTCGCCGATTGGGCCACCCTGCGCGACGCCCTCTGGCCCGGCGAAGGCACGATGGCCAAGACCGAGCAGGTGCGCGGCATCCTGGACGGCCCACCCGACGCCGAGGCGGCCTGGATCGCGCGCGACGCCGCCGGCCGGGCTATCGGCCTGGCCGAGGCGTCGCTGCGGCGGGACTACGTGAACGGCTGCGAGACCTCGCCCGTGGGTTTCCTGGAAGGCATTTACGTGGACCCGGCCGCGCGACGCCAGGGTGTCGCGCGGCGCCTGTGCGCGGCGGCCGAGGCCTGGGCGCGGTCGCTGGGCTGCACCGAGTTCGCCTCGGACGCGGCCGCCGACGCCGTTGGCTCGCAGCACATGCACCGGGCCCTGGGCTTCGAGGAAACCGAGAGGGTCGTGTACTTCCGCAAGGCCTTGGCCGAACGCGGCTAGACGCCGCCCGCCCGTCAGACGTCCACGACGGGAACAAAGCCGCCGAATATCATGCGCTTGCCGTCGAAAGGCATGGTTTCGCCCATGCTCTTCATGCGTGGGTCGGACATCATCTTCTGGTTGGCGGCATCCCGTACTTCCTTGGACGGATACTCGAACCAGCTGAAGACGACCACTTCGTCTTCCTTGGCCTGCACGGCCCGGCGGAAATCGGTCAGCTTGCCGTCGGGCACGTCGTCGCCCCAGCACTCGACCATGCGCGTGACGCCGAATTCCTTGAACAGCGGCGCCGCGTCGGCGGCGTGCTTGATGTACTGCTCCTTGTTGGCGGCCGGCACGGCCACGAGGAAACCCTCCACGTATTTCATCGCCATCGTCGATCTCCTTTGCGGGTGTGGCGGTCCGCCCCGCGGCGAACCGGTCTTCGTTGGCGATCATGCCTCGCCAATTTGACATTTATGTTGATATCAACATAATAGCCTCATCATGTCAAAGAAAATTCCGTTCGACACCACGCAGGAAGTGCGCGACACCTGCCTGTGCCTGCACGTGCAGCGCGCGGCGCGGGCGCTGGCCAAGCGCTTCGACGATGCCCTGCGGCCGGCGGGCCTGACCAATGGGCAATTCTCGCTGCTGATGTCGCTGAACCGGCCCGAGCCTCCCCCCATGGCGCCCGTGGCCCAATTGCTGGCCATGGACAGGACGACACTGACCGCCGCCCTGAAGCCGCTGGAGCGCGAGGGACTGGTGCGGGTGGACGTGGACCCCGGCGACCGCCGCAGCCGCCTGCTGGTCCTGACCGAAAAGGGACATGCGGCCCTGGCGCGAGCACTGCCCATCTGGCGCGCCACCCATGCTGGAATCGACGCCGACCTGGGCGAGCACCCGGCCGCCGCGCTGCGGGCGGGCCTGGCGGCGCTGTCCTGATACGGGACAAGGCGCGCAACCGCCTTTTGCGTAACATAGCGCGCATCCCTTTCTCTTCCCCATCCCATGCCCAGCAAGCGCGACACCGCCACGCCCCTTTCGTCCCCTGCCGATACCGCGCCCGCCAGGGCCGCCTCCCGCCGCAGCAAGGTGCAGTCGGCCGGCACCGGCATGGCGGTGCTCAAGACCCTGGCCGCCATGGGGGGCGCCGCGCCGCTGACCGCGCTGGCGGGCCGGCTGGGGGAAAGCCCGGCCAAGGTCCACCGCTACCTGGCCAGCCTGGTCGAGGCCGGGTTCGTCATCCAGGACCCGGCCACCTCGCGTTACGTGCTGGGCCCCGAATCGCTGGCCATCGGGCTGGCCGCCATGCGGCAGTCGGACGCCCTGACGCTGGCCGCCGCCGAACTGGCGCGGCTGGGCGAATCGCACAACCTGTCCTGCTTCGTCTCGGTGCTGGGCAACGCCGGCCCGACCATCGTCCGCTGGAGCGAGCCGGTCCAGCCGGTGGCGGTGAATGTGCGTGTCGGCTCGGTCATGCCGGTGCTGTGGTCGGCCACCGGGCGGGCCTTCGGCGCCTTTGCGCGGTCGGCGGTGCTCGACGCGCTGGTCGCGGGCGAACTGGCCGGCGCCACGCCCGAGCACCGCCGCCAGGTTCCCGACCGCGAGGCCGCCGACCGCCTGTTCGCCGCCGTCCGCGCCATGGGCTGCGCCCCCGTGCGCGACGTGATGCTGAACGGCATCAGCGCGGTGGCGGCCCCCGTGTTCAACGCCGACGGTGCCGTCACCGTGGTCATCACGGCGCTGGGCCCGACCGGCGCCTTCGATCCGGAACCGGGCGGGGAGGTCGCCCGGTGGGTCCGCGAAGCGGCCGACGCCGTCAGCAAGCGGCTGGGCTACGGTATCTAGGTGTAATCGGCAGTTCTCTTTTTTACGCATTGCGTACAATAATTACGCAAATTGATCCCCTTCCCGGGATCCGGCAACAGGAGACATGCCATGGCCGCACCCTCGACCCGGGCCGCAGGCTGCCCGATCCACCATGATGCCGCGCCCGCCGGCGTCGGCCCCACCGGCTGCCCCGTCAGCGCGCGCGCGGCCGAGTTCGACCCCTTCGAGGACGGCTACCAGCAGGATCCGCCCGAGTACGTACGCTGGGCGCGCGAGCAGGAACCCATTTTCTACAGTCCCCGGCTGGGCTACTGGGTGGTCACGCGCTACGAGGCCATCAAGGCCATCTTCCGCGACAACATCACCTTCAGCCCCTCGATCGCGCTGGAGAAGATCACCCCCACCGGCCCCGAGGCCAACGCGGTGCTCGAACAGTACGGCTATGCGATGAACCGCACGCTGGTCAACGAGGACGAACCGGCGCACATGCCGCGCCGGCGCATCCTGATGGAGCCCTTCACGCCCGAGCACCTGAAGCACCACGAGCCCATGGTGCGGCGGCTGGCGCGCGAGTACGTGGACCGTTTCATCGACGACGGCCGCGCCGACCTGGTCGACCAGATGCTGTGGGAAGTGCCGCTGACCGTGGCGCTGCATTTCCTGGGCGTGCCCGAGGAAGACATGGACACGCTGCGGCGGTATTCCATCGCGCACACGGTCAACACCTGGGGCCGGCCCAGGCCCGAGGAGCAGGTGGCGGTGGCCCACGCCGTCGGCAACTTCTGGCAATACGCCGGCAAGGTGCTGGAAAAGATGCGCCAGGCGCCGGACCAGCCCGGCTGGATGCGCTACGGCATCCGCAAGCAGAAAGAGCACCCCGACGTGGTGACCGACTCCTATCTGCATTCGATGATGATGGCCGGCATCGTCGCCGCCCACGAAACCACCGCCAACGCCACGGCCAACGCGATCAAGCTGCTGCTGCAGCACCCCGACGCCTGGCGCGAGATCTGCGAGGATCCCGGCCTGATCCCCAGCGCGGTCGAGGAATGCCTGCGCCACAATGGCTCGGTCGCGGCCTGGCGCCGCCTGGTCACCCGCGACACGCGCATCGAGGGCATGGACGTCCCGGCCGGCTCGAAGCTGCTGATCGTGACCTCGTCGGCCAACCACGACGAGCGCCACTTCGCCGACGCCGACTTCTTCGACATCCGCCGCGAGAACGCCAGCGACCACCTGACCTTCGGCTACGGCTCGCATCAGTGCATGGGCAAGAACCTCGCGCGCATGGAGATGCAGATATTCCTGCAGGAACTCACGCGCCGGCTGCCCCACATGCGGCTGGCCGACCAGCGCTTCACCTATGTGCCCAACACCTCGTTCCGGGGGCCGGAGCACCTGTGGGTGGAGTGGGATCCGGCACAGAACCCCGAGCGGCGGAATGCCGCGCTGCTGCGGGTCCAGGCGCCGGTGCGCATAGGCGAGCCCTCGCGCCACGCGATCGCGCGCAGCGTGGTGGTGGAAAGCGCCACGCCCGTGGCCGACGGTGTCCTCAAGCTGCGCCTGGTCTCGCCCGACGGCCGCGCGCTGCCGCGCTGGACGCCCGGTTCGCACATCGACGTCGAATGCGGCGAACCCGGACGCTCGCGCCAGTACTCGCTGTGCGGAGACCCCGCCGACGCGACGGCGCTGGAGATCGCCGTGCTGCACGAACCCGGGGGACGCGGCGGATCGTCCTGGATACACGGCAATGTGCGCGTGGGCGACAAGCTGCGCATACGCGGCCCGCGCAACCACTTCCGCATGGACGAGACGGCCCGCAAGCTGGTCCTGGTCGCCGGCGGCATCGGCATCACGCCCATCGCCGCCATGGCCCGGCGCGCCCGCGAACTGGGCATGGACTACGAACTGCACTACAGCGGCCGCAGTCGCGCCGGCATGGCCTTCCTGGACGAACTGGCCGCCCTGCATGGCGAGCGCCTGCACGTGTACGTCTCGGAAGAAGGCCGGCGCAACGACCTGGCCGCGCTGTTGGGCCAGCCCCGGGAAGGCTGGAAGATCTGCGCCTGCGGCCCCAAGCGCATGCTCCAAGCCCTGGAAGCGCACTGCGCGGCCTGGCCCGACGACGCGCTGCGCATCGAGCATTTCGAGTCCAACCTCGCCCAGCTCGACCCGGCCAGGGAGCACGCCTTCGAGGTCGAGCTGAAGGACTCGGGCATCACCGTGACGGTCCCGGCCGACCGCACCGTGCTGGCTTCGCTGCGCGCGGCCAACATCGACGTGCCCAGCGACTGCGAGGAAGGCCTGTGCGGATCGTGCGAGGTGCGCGTGCTGGCCGGCCAGGTCGACCATCGCGACATGGTGCTGACCAAGGCCGAACGCGACGCGAACGACAGGATGATGACCTGCTGTTCGCGAGCGCGTGGCGGCAAGCTGGTGCTGGAGCTGTAGCGCGCCTGGGGGAGCCGGATGCGGTACCATCGGCGCAACCCAGTCCCGCTCCACTGCGCACCGTGTTCCACGTCGTCCTCGTCCACCCGGAAATCCCTCCCAACACCGGCAACGCCATCCGCCTGGCCGCCAATACCGGCGTGCAGCTGCACCTGGTGCGCCCGCTGGGCTTCGAGCTCGAGGACGCCAAGCTGCGGCGCGCGGGGCTGGACTATCACGAATGGGCCCAGGTCCAGGTGCACGACGACTTCGCCGCCGCCATCGCCGCCACCGGCGCGGCGGCGGACCGCGTGTTCGCCTTCACGACGCGCGGCTCCCGGCTGTTCGGCGCGGTCCGTTTCCAGCCCGGCGACGCCTTCGTGTTCGGCAGCGAGACGGCGGGACTGCCCGCCGCCATCCGCGACGGCTTTCCGGAGACCCAGCGGCTGCGCCTGCCGATGCGACCGGGCCAGCGCAGCCTGAACCTGTCCAACTCCGTCGCGGTGGCGGTGTTCGAGGCCTGGCGGCAGTCGGGCTACGAAGGCGGCCTGTAAGATACGGATACGAAAAGGAGGAACGCGATGCCCATTCTGACCACCCACGTCGGCAGTCTTCCCCGCGGCGACGAACTGGCGCAATTGCTGCTTGCGCGCGACCATGGCCAGGAAGTCGATCTCGACCAGTTCGAGCGGACCGTGCAAGCGGCCATCGACGGCGCGGTGCAGAAACAGGTCCAGGCCGGCGTCGACATCATGAGCGACGGCGAACTCGGCAAGGTCGGTTATGCCACCTACATCACCGAACGGCTGGAAGGCTTCGGCGGCCACATCGACCGGCAGCCCGCCAAGGACCTGGCCGACTTTCCCGAACTGCGCAAGAAACTTGCCGCCATCATGGGCTCCCAGGAGTTCGTGCGCGCCGCCTGCGTCGGTCCGGTGAAGCTGCGCACCATGGAGCCCTGCCACGCCGACATCCGCCGCTTCAAGTCCGCCGTCGAGCGCCACGGCCAGGGCCGTCGGGCCTTCATGAACGCGGCCTCGCCGGGGCTGGTGACCGCGTTCCAGCCCAACAAGCACTATCCGACGCACGAGGCCTACCTGGCGGACCTGGTCGAGGCCATGCGCCCCGAATACGAGGCCATCGTGGCGGCGGGCTTCGACCTGCAACTGGACTGCCCGGACCTGGCCATGGCCGCCCACACCGGCTACCAGAACCTGAGCGAGGCCGAGTTCATCAAGCGGGCATGGCAGAACGTCGAGGCCCTGAACGCCGCCACTAGCAACATCCCGCCCGAGAAGCTGCGCATGCACATCTGCTGGGGCAACTACGAAGGCCCCCACCACTGCGACATCGCGCTGGAAAAGGTCATCGACCTGATCCTGGCGGCCCGGCCGGCCACCATCCTGTTCGAAGCCGCCAACCCGCGCCATGAACACGAATGGGAAATCTGGCGCGCGGCCCGGCCCGAGAACAAGATCCTAGCCCCCGGGCTGATCGACAGCTGCTCGAACTACGTCGAGCATCCGGAACTGATCCGCCAGCGGCTGGAGCGCTACGTCTCGTTCATGGGCGAAGACCGGGTGGTGGCCAGTACCGATTGCGGCTTCGGCACCTTCGCGAACTACGGCAAGATCGATCCGGCCGTGACCTGGATGAAGCTGTCGGCGCTGCGCGACGGCGCCGACCGGGCCAGCGCCGCCCGATAGGCGGACACGGAAGGAGCGGCCCGGGCAGGCGGGCCGCCTACCACTGCACCGACACGTACTTGGTCTCCATGTATTCCTGCATACCCTCCCAGCTGCCCTCCCGGCCCAGCCCGCTCTGCTTGACCCCGCCGAACGGCGCCGCCGGATCCGACACCAGCCCCCGGTTCAGCGCCACCATGCCGAACTCCAGCCGCTCCGCCAGCTTCAAGCCCTTGGCCAGGTCGCGCGTGTAGAGGTACGCGGCCAGGCCGTATTCCGTGCCGTTGGCCAGTTCCACCATCTCGTCCTCGGACGCCACGCGCACGATGGGCGCGACGGGGCCGAAGATCTCCTCGCTCAGCACGCGGCTGTCGGCGGGAACGTCGCCCAGGACGGTGGGCGGATAGAAGTAGCCCGGACCGGGCAGCCTTTCCCCACCGCACAATACTTTTGCTCCACGCGACACGGCGTCCTGGACCAATTCCTCCACCTTGTCGCGGGTCGCGGCGTCGATCAGGCTGCCAACCTGGTTGGCCTCGTCCAGGCCATGGCCGATCTTCTGTTCGCGCATGCGCTGCGCGAAGGCCCGGACGAAGGCGTCGTAGACCCCCGCTCCGACATAGAAGCGGTTGGCCGCCGTGCAGGCCTCGCCCATGTTGCGCATCTTGGCGATCATCGCACCGTCGACCGCGGCCTCCACATCGGCGTCGTCCAGCACCAGGAAAGGGGCGTTGCCGCCCAGTTCCATCGGCGTCTTCAGGACCTGGTCGGCGGCTGCCTTCAGCAGGATGCGTCCCACCTCGGTCGAACCGGTGAAGGACACCAGCCGCACGCGCGGGTCGTGCAGCCAGAGGTCCACCAACGGGCCCGAGCGCGACGTCGGCACGATGTTGACCACGCCGTCCGGCACGCCCGCCTCGGCCAGGATGCCGGCCAGCGCCAGCATGCTGAGCGGCGTCAGCGAGGCCGGCTTGACCAGCACCGTGCAGCCGGCCGCCAGCGCGGGAGCGATCTTGCGCGCCCCCATGGCCGAGGGAAAGTTCCATGGCGTGACCAGCGCGACGACGCCTATGGGCTGATGCTGGACCAGGATCCGGTAACCGCCGGCCGGCGCCTGGCTGACCGATCCCAGGTTGCGGCAGGCCTCTTCCGAATACCAGCGGAAGAACTCGGCGGCATAGCGGATCTCGGCCCGGCTGTCGGCCAGCGGCTTGCCGTTCTCCAGCGTGATGATGCGCGCCAGTTCCTCCAGCCGTTCCAGCATCAGCAGGTGGACCTTGCGCAGCACTTCGGCCCGGGTGCGCGGCGGTGTGTCGCGCCACGCGGGCAAGGCCGCCGCGGCGGCGTCGACGGCCGCGCGCGCGTCGTCCAGGCCGGCGTCGGCCACCTGGGCGACCGACTCGCCCGTGGCCGGGTCCGACACCGTGAACGAACGTGGCTGGGAAGGCCGCGCCCAGTTGCCGTCTATGTAGAGACCGGTGGGCAGATTGGCGATGGATAGCATAGGGATCTCGCGCATGGCGTCAGGCGGCGGTATCCATGGGATGACGGCCGACGAAGAAATCGCCGTTGGGCGAGTCGGTGGGCGTCAGGCCCGATTTGACCAGCGCCTGCCGCAGGCTGTTCATCGTGTTCTCGTTGATGCGCATGGTCGGCTGGCGCACCGGGCCGCCGTTGAAGCCATTGAGCCAACCCTCGAACTTCCACAGCATGCGGTTCAGGAACTGGGTCTGCGAGGAATACGAATTGGCCGCGGCCCGCGCCTTGCGCGCCGGCGTCAGCTGCCAGTAGAGCTTCGTGGCCTCGTCGTATTTCTTCTCCTGGATCAGGTTGAAGATGCGCGGGATCATGCCGCCGTAGTACTCGGTGTCGCTGGTGCCGATGAACTGGATGGGCACGAGCTGGGCCAGCGCCAGTGCGTACTGTTCGAGCGGCATGGTCACGACCACGTCCTTGCTGAACAGGCGATAGGCCTCGACCCAGCCCATGATGCTGGGCATGCCGCCCTCGGCCTTCAGCGCGGCGATGTTCGGGCAGTCGTCCAGCAGGCGCCGGATCAGCGGCGCCTCGAGGTCGGACGGGTGGACGCGCTCGAAGCCCCAGTGGGGCACCTGGAACAGCATCACGCCCAGGTCCGTCGCGTCGCAGAAGGCCTTGGTGTAGTCGTAGATGTCCTGCGAGGTGCGGGCGTAGAAGTTGGCCGGATAGGACAGCAGGATCAGCTCGGCGCCGTTGCGCTCGGCAATCTTCGCCGCCTCGATGTTCTCTTCCAGCGTGTTGAAGCTGGCATGGTGGATGAGTTTGAGCCGGCCGCGCGATTCGTCGTTCGCCCACGCGAAGAACTGCTCGTACTCGGGCAGCGTGATGGCCACTTCCGAGACCATCAGCGTGCCGGAGAAGCCCAGCTCGATCTCATGGCGGATGTCGTGGCGGATGCCCTGCTCGTTCAGGCCCTTGAGGTCGGCGGTGAACGAAGGGATCACGACGTTGGCGACGCCGCGCAGGTGTTCGTGTGCCCAGTCGCGGGCTTCGTGTCGTTGGTAGGAGGCCATGTTCCAGTTCCTGTGCGAAGAAATCTATTGTTTGTAGGTGAAGGCGATGGGCAGCTCGACGGCCAGCCCCGCGCGGGTGGCCAGGTCGAAGACGAGCTCGGCCGCGACGATGTCCTGCAAGGCCGAGCCCACCGACTTGAACATCGGCAGCCGGGCGCCGGCCGCGATCTCGCCGCGCACCAGCTGGTTGAGCGAGCGCAGCCTGGGGGCGAAATCGATGCCGCGGGCCCGCGCCTCCAGCATGTCCCCGGACTCGGCACTGACCTCGTCGGGCATGTCGCAGACGATGAGGTCGCAGCGCTCGACCACCGAGGCGTCGATCTCGCGCTGCTGCGGCAGCGTGGAGCCGACCGATACCAGCACCATGCCGTCGCGCAGCGCGTCGGCATGCAGGATGGGCGTCTCGTCGCGCGACCGCGCGGCCGCGATGCCGATGTCGGCGCCTTCCATTGCCGCCGCCGCGGTAGCCGCCGGCCGGCACGGCACGCCCAGCGCCGCTTCGAAATCACGCGCGAACTGCTCGCGGTTGGCCGGCGTGGGACTGTAGATCCGCAAGCCCTCGACCTGCCGCAGCGAGGCGATGGCCTGGACGTGGGCGCGCGCCTCGGCGCCGCTGCCCAGCACGCCCAGCCGCACCGGCCGCCGGGGCGCCAGGCAGTCGACCGCCAGCGCCGAGGTGGCCGCGGTGCGATAGGCGGTGATTTTGTTGGCGTCGAGCAGCGCGCGGATCTCGCCCGTGTCCTGGTCCGCCAGCGAAATCAGGTAGTTCATGCCGCGGTTGCGGCCGCGGCCGAACACCTTGGCGCCCATGAAGCGCTTGCCGGGCGGCACGCTGGCCAGGGCGCGCAGCGACGCGCCGTCGCCCCGGGCGAAGGTGCGGGGCGGACTGATGTGCTCGTCGTGGCGCTGGGCATAGGCCTCGCGCAGCGCGGCCACCAACGCGTCCCAGGTCAGCACCCGCTCGACCGCGTCGGTGCCGATGAAGACCGGCGCCGTGCCGCTCATTTGGCCACCTCCCGCGTCTCGGTCGCGGCGATGCGGTGCGTGATGGCCGCGATCGATTTCACGTAGGAGGCCCAGAACGCCGCGAACTGGGTTCCGGCGGAATACTTGACCTCGCCGCCCGCGCTGGACACGATCTTCTTGAACTCGGGATCGCCGGCCGCGGCCTCCACCGCCTGCCGGATCCTGCGCTCCACCGTCTGCGGCGTGCCGGAGGGAATGAAGATGGCCGTGCCCGCGACCGAGTCGAAGTCCACGCCGCCATCCTTCATCCGGGGCAGGCCGGCCGGATCGGTCCATGGTTCGTCGCCGGCGGTGGCCAGGTACTTCAGCCGCCCGGCCTTGACCTGGGTCAGCGACAGCGAGCGCGACAGCAGCGCGAAATCGACCTCGCCGGCCACCAGCGCGGTCACCAGCGGGCCTCCCCCCTGGTAGGGAATGTGCCGGACCTTGATGTGCGCCGTGTCCGCGAATGCGGCGGTGCGCACGTGCACCTCGCCGAAGAAGCCGGTCGACCCGTAGGTCAGGGCGTCGGGCCTGGCCTTGGCCGCCGCGATCAAGTCAGGAAAGGTCTTGTAGGGGCTGGCCTCGGGCACCACCATGGCCACCGGCTCGGCGCTCAGCATCGCGATGGGCGTGAGCTGCTCCAGCGTGAACGGCGGCTTCTGCTTGTTGACCACCGCCTGCTCGGGCAGGCTGGCCACGCTCAGCAGCGAACACAGGATCGTATAGCCGTCGGCCGGCGCATTGGCGACCTGGCTCACGCCTATGGCGCCGCCCGCCCCCGGGCGATTGACGACCACCACGGTCTGCTTGAGCGCGCGCTGAAGCGCGGGCTGCAGCGCGCGAGCCATGTTGTCCGCCGTGCCGCCCGGGGGAAAGGGAACGATCAGGTTGACCGGCCGGTCGGGATACTCCGCCCGCGCGCCGGGCGCGGCGACCAGCGACAGGGCGGCGAATGCCGCGGCCCACAGCGTGGTTTTCATGATGGTCTGTCTCCATGTGAAAGTGGTCTGGCGGCGCTCTGGCGGCGCCTTGCAGGCGGCCCGGCTGCCGGGCCCGCCATCCTGGCTGGATGGCCGGATCTGCCTTTCATCCGACCAATTGGTTTTATTTGGTTTTCAATGGTATTGATTTGTCGAACTATAAAGCCATTCTTCCCGCGACATTCCCGGTGTTTTCACCTAGATTCAATACCGTTCAGCGCCTTACAATGAAACCAATTTGAACCAATATAGGACCAGACATGCTCCCGTCTCCCAGCCTCCAGGTCCGCGCCGATCCTGTCCAGGCGCTGCGCGCGGAATTGCTAGACGGCCTGCGTACGGGAAAATGGGCGCCCGGCAGCCGCCTGCCGACCGAGCGCAGCCTGTGCGCGGATTTCGGCGTCAGCCGGTCCGCCTTGCGCCGGGTGCTGCAAGAGCTGCGGGACCAGGGCCTGATCGTGCAGAAGGTGGGAAGCGGAACCTATGTCTCGGACACGCCGTCCGGCGCCGCACCGGGCATCGTGGCGGCTGCGGGCAAGCTGCTGGCGATTCCGTCGGCCAGCCCGGCCGAGATCATGGAAGCACGGCTGTTGCTGGAACCCATGATCGTCGAGCTCATCGTCAGCAACGCCACCCTGGCCGACTTCGAACGGCTCGAGTCCTGCTGCGCGCGGTCCGAGGCCGCCGACACGCTGGAGGAGTTCGAGCATTGGGACAACGCGCTGCACGAGCAGCTGGCACTGGCCACCCACAACGCGCTGTTCGTCGGCATGTTCAGGCTGCTGGCGGAGGTGCGGAACAGCGGGGAATGGGGCTTCCTGAAAAAGAAGATCGTGACGCCCGAACGGCGCAGGGAATACGAGGCGGAACACCGCCGCATCGTGCAAGCCTTGAAGCATCGCGATGCGGACACCGCGCGGCGGGAAATCTTCGAACACATCGTGCACGCGCGGACCAATCTGCTGGGCCGGATCTGACTTCCCCGGCCCGGGCGGCAAGCCAGGACCGGGGGGCGTTCAGGCACGCGCCGGGCGCCGTACCGACCTGAGCGTCCCGCTCGTGCCGCCGCCGCAGAAGAAGCGGTCGGCGCCATCGGACTCCAGGCCCGACACGCCAGTGCCCGGCGGCATCTCCAGCTTCGCCAGGACTTCACCGCTGCGCGCATCGATGCGCCTCAGGTCGCTGGCGTCGCCTTCCCAGGTGCCGTGCCAAAGCTCGCCGTCGACCCAGGTCACACCGGTGACGAAGCGCTCGGACGTGATGGAGCGGAGGATCTTCCCGGTCTCGGGATCGATCTGGTGGATCTTGCGCGCGCGGTAGTGGCCCACCCACAAGGATCCTTCCGCCCATGCCAGCCCCGAGTCCTCGCCGCCGGCCGGCGACGGGATGGTGGCCAGCACCCGCCCCGTTTCCGGGTCGATCCTGCGGATGTGGCCGTCGGCGATCTGGTAGAGGTGCCGGCCGTCGAACGCGGTGCCGGCATTCGCCGGGATCTCGATGGAGCGCTGGACCTCGCCGCTGGCCGGGTCCATGGCGCTGAGCCGGTCGCCGGTGGCGAACCAGACGTTCTTGCCGTCGTAGGTCACGCCGTGCACGCCTTCGGCACCGGGAAAAGGGCCGTACTCGCGGAGAATGTGGGCTGTCGATGTCTTCATGGCTTTTGCTCGCTGGTAGGGTCAAGGAACGGGATGTCCATGGAGGCATCCTAGCCCTCCGGCAACGCGGCCGGGAGTAACAAGGTTGTCGCGAACCCGGGCACCGGCGGCATCAGCCAGCGGCGAGCCCGCCCCCGGCCGGTGGCCTGCACCCTGCCCGCTCCGGCCAGTTCGTCCAGGGCCCGCTGCACGGTACGCTGGCTGGCGCCCAGCGCCAGCGACAGCGCCGAACTCGACCACGATTCGCCGTCCGCCAGCAGGGCCAGCACCGCCGCGTGGGGCCCCTCCACGGGCCGGGCCAGCACGGCGACATCGCGCGCCCGGCGTGGCGCCAGCGCGAAGCCGCGCCGCGTCGCACCGACGTCCGCCAGTCCCGCCAGCGCCTTGCGCAGGCGGCCTATCTCCACACGCAGTCGCGCACGATGCGTCTCGTCGGGATGCCGCGTGCGGAAGGCGCGCTCGATCAGCGTCTCGCGGGCCACGTCGGCGGGCCACGCGTCGCCCAGCATGCGCGCGAGCGTGAACAAGACCGGGCGCCGCGCCAGCGGCACCACCAGCCTCCCCTCGCGCACCGCATGGCGGCAGGCATCGACCACGAGCGCATCCGAGGCCAACATCGCTTCCACCTCCGCCAGCGCGACCAGGCGCTCCTGCCCTTGCCATCTCAGCCGGGCCGCGGGCATGTCCAGGACGGCGGCGGCCTGCCTGACTTCGGCTTGCAGGGCGGGAATACCGGCGCGGTTCGCGGCCTGTTCCGCCCGTGCCAGCGCCGCCCGGGCGTCGGCGGTGCGCAGGCGCCGCATTGCAATCCCCGCCGCCAGCAGTTCATGGATGGCCGCCGCGGCAACCGTCAGCGGACCGGCATCGACCCCGGCCAGCAGCCGTTCAGCCTCCGCCAGGCGGCCGATCAACAGGCAACGCCGGATTTCCAGGTGGCGCACGTGCGCGACATTGGTCAGATCGCCATGCGCCTCGAGCGTGGCGCGCGCGGCCGCCAGCGCCTTGTCCGGCCAGGCCAGCTCACGCGACGCAAGCGCGATCTCGGCCTCGGCCACGACGCAGCGCGCGCGGGCCAGGGCCTGCCCGGGTCCGAACGCGCCAGCCGCCCGCCGCACCAGCATCCTGGCGCGGACGAATTCGCCAAGCTGGGCCATCGCGATGCCGCGCAGCGCCAGTGCCGGCGGATCGTCGCGCAGCGCCACGCGGTTCAAGGCCCCGAAGGGATCACCGGCGGCCAGCGCCCGGGCGGCCTCGGCTATCAGCGCATCCATCCGAATCCCGCCACATTTGTCACTCCCGCCGTCCGGCGGCCCGATCCTAATCTAGCACACGCCTCCCGCATGCCGATCGCGCCGATCGGGTCCGACCCGCGGGAAATCCAAGGAGAAACGATGATGCGACATACGACAGGCACACGGGAAGAATGGCTGGCCGCGCGGCTCGATCTGCTGGAGGCCGAGAAGGCCTTGACGCGCCAATCGGACGCACTGGCCCGGCAGCGGCAGGCGCTGCCCTGGGTGGCGATCGGCAAGAACTACCGCTTCGACACGGAGCAAGGCAGCGCATCGCTGGCCGACCTCTTCCAGGGACGATCGCAACTGCTCGTCTATCACTTCATGTTCGGTCCCGACTATCAGGCGGGATGCCCGTCCTGCTCGTCGATCGCCGACAGCTTCGACGGCTTCGCCGTCCACCTGGCCAACCACGACGTCACGCTGATGGCGGTCTCGCGCGCGCCGCTGGCCAGGCTGCTGGCGTACAGGCAGCGCATGGGCTGGCGCTTTCCCTGGGCCTCGTCCCAGGACGCCGACTTCAACTTCGACTTCAGCGTCTCGCACACCGAGGCCCAACAGTTCGAACAAGGCATCGCCTACAACTACCGGCGCGAACCCGCCTGCGGCTGCCACCCGGCCCCGGCTGACACCGGCCAGCGCGTCGATGGCCGCCTGGCCGCGATGTGCGGCACCGACACGAACACCTACCTGCGCGAACGCCCAGGCATGAGCGCCTTCGCGATCCAGGACGGCACCGTCTACCACACCTATTCCACCTACGCGCGCGGGCTGGACGGACTCTGGGGCATGTACCAGTGGCTGGACCGCGCGCCGCTGGGGCGCAACGAGCAGGGAGTCTGGTGGCGCCGGCGCGATGAATACGGCAGGCGCTGAGATGCGGGCGGCGTGGCGGCATGCCGGCAGGCGCTTCGTGGGCGGCACGGCGCTGGTCCTGGCCGCGACCGGCGCGTTCATGCTGGCACGAGCGGTGCATCTGGCCTGAAGCGCCAGATGGAAAATAGCCCCCGCGCTTGCCGCTGTGCGGCGGCGCTGTCCCCCAGGGGACGTTCTCATCTTGGAAAAAAGGCGCTCCGGAGAGCGCCTTGGCTTGAAGAGGACGGGCCCCGTTCAATCGAGCGTCAGGTTCAAGCGCTTGATCACCGCGCCCAGCGTCTGCTGTTCCTTCTTGATCAGCGCGGTCAGTTCGGCCGGGGTGGACGGCGCGGCGGTGAAGTACTGGGCGGTCAGCTGCTTCTGCACTTCCTCGCTCTTGATGATCTGCACCAGCTCCTTGTTCAGCCGGTCGATGATGGGCTGCGGCGTACCCGCGGGCATCAGGATGGCCTGCCAGGAGATGACCTCGAAATCGGGCACGCCCTGCTCCCCCATGGTCGGCAGGTCGGGCAGCGCCGGGCTGCGCTTGGTGCTGGTCACGGCCAGGGCCTTGAGCTTGCCGTCGCGCACCTGCGGCATGGCGATGGCGGGCACCATGAAGCCGGCCTGCACCTGGCCACCCAGCATGGCGGTCACGACCTGCGGGAAGCCGGCGTACGGCACGTGCAGGATGTCCAGGTTTTCCTTGCCCTTGAGCAATTCCATCGCCAGGTGGGCGGAGCTGCCCGCGCCGACGGTGCCGTAGTTAAGCTTGCCGGGCTCCTTCTTCACCAGCGAGGTAAAGGCGCCGACCGAGTCGACGTTCAGCGAGGGCGGCACGACCAGCACGTTGGGGCTGGTGGCGACCAGCGTGACGGGCGCGAGGTCCTTCAGCGGGTCGTAGTTGAGCTTGGTGTAGAGCGCGGGGGCGGTGGCCAGCGGTCCGTTGATGGTGAACAGCATGGTGTAGCCGTCCGGCGCGGCATGGGCCACCGTGCCGGTACCGATGTTGCCGCCGGCGCCGGGCTTGTTGTCGATCACGATCGCCTGCCCGAGCTGCTTGGCCAGCGGCTGCGAGATCACGCGCGCGATGATGTCGGGCGACGAGCCGGCGGGGAACGGCACGACCAGCTTGATGGGCCGGCTGGGCCAGTCGTGCTGGGCGAAGGCGGGGGTGGCGGCCATGAGGCCGGCGGCCACGGCCGCGCCGAGCAGGCGGCGGCGCAGGGCCGGCGCGGAGGAGGCGGAAGAATGCATGGATATCTCCGTTATTGGATGTTGGACTGGCGGGCGGGACTGCTTCACACCGCGTCGCTGTTCTTGACCCATCGGTCCACATGTACCGGCTGCGCGCTGGCCAGGCGGTCCAGCAGGCGGTCGATATCGGTGTCGACGATCAGCGCCTCGAGATGCACGGCGCGCACGAACCCCTGTTCATGGGCATGGCGCGCGAAGGCAAGCAAGGCATCGTAATAGCCGTTGGCGTTGAGCAACCCCACCGGCTTGGAGTGGTAGCCGATCTGTTGCCAGGTCAGCACCTCGAAAAGTTCGTCCAGCGTGCCAAAACCGCCGGGCAGCGCGACGAAGGCATCCGAGAGCTCGACCATGCGGGCCTTGCGGGCGTGCATGGTGGGCACGACGTACATGTCGGTCAGGCCCTTGTGCCCGACTTCCTTTTCCCACAGCCGCTCGGGGATGACCCCGGTCACCTGCCCGCCCGCCTCGAGCGCGGCATTGGCCACGTGCCCCATCAACCCGACACTGCCGCCGCCGTACACCAGCCGCATTCCCCGCCCCGCCACCGCGCGCCCGAAGTCGCGCGCCACCTCGGCGAAGAAAGGATCGTTCCCGGCACTGGCGCCGCAATACACACAAACCGCATCCATCTGAAATTCCCTTAAGAACCCCTACCGCCCCCGGCCCCAGGCACCTCCGCCCCAGGATGCCGCGGATCCGGCTCCGCCGGTCCGCCAGCATCGCCCCCCTGGGGGGGCGCGCGCAAGCGCGTAGGGGGGGCTTCCACCTTCGGATCACGAGCCAGCAGGCGAGACACCGCCTGCGCCGGCGGCACGCGGTCGAACAGCACCGAGCAGACGGCCTCGGTAATCGGCATCTCGATCCCGCAGCGGCGAGCCAGGTCGCGCACGGCCGGCGCGCAGCGCACGCCCTCGGCCACCTGGGTCATGTCGCCCAGGATCTCGTCCAGCGACCGGCCGCGGCCGATTTCCAGGCCAACGTGGCGGTTGCGGGACAGGTCCCCGGTGGCGGTCAGGATCAGGTCGCCCAGTCCGGTCAGGCCGGAGAAGGTGTCGGCCTGCGCGCCCAGGGCCACGCCCAGGCGCGTCATCTCGGCCAGGCCTCGGGTGATGAGGGCGGCACGGGCGTTGGCGCCCATGCCCAGGCCGTCGCCGATGCCGCAGGCGATGGCCATGATGTTCTTGACGGCGCCCCCGACCTCGACGCCGACGATGTCCTCGCTGCCGTAGACGCGGATCGCGCCGCCGTGCAGCGCATCGGTCACGCGGTCGCGCAGTTCCGCGCTGGCGCTGGCGATGGTCAGCGCCACCGGCAGCCCGCGGGCCACCTCGCGGGCGAAGGACGGGCCGGACAGCACGCCGGTGGAAATACCGGCCGCGCCGGCGAACGCCGCCTCCGCGATGGCGTGCGGCAGCCGGCCGGTGCCCGCGTCCAGGCCCTTGCAGGTCCAGGCCACGGCGAGGTCGCTGATGCCGTGGCGGGCCACGCCTGCCGCCACGTCGCGGCAGGCCTGCTCCATGCCGGCGACCGGCACGCCCAGGATCAGCAGCGGGCGCGGGGCACCGCGCAGGTGGCCGAACAGGTCGTCCAGTTCGCTCGTGCAGCGCAGATCCGGCGGCAGCGCGACCCCGGGCAGGTAATCGGCGTTCTCGTGGGTATCGGCGATGCGGCGCGCCAGTTCGGGACGGCGCGCCCACAGCATGGTGGCATGGCCGCGGGCGCAGGCGGCGGCAAGCGCCGTGCCCCAACTGCCCGCCCCCAGGACGGCGACGCGCAGGCCCGGCGCCATGTCCGCCATGATGCCGCGGCCGCTCAGTGCTTGGTGCCCGGCGGCAGGATCAGGCCGGCATCGTTGCCGGCCTGGGCGACTTGCTGCTCGGCGGCGGCCTGGGCCACGCGCTGCTCGTAGATGGCCTGGAAGTTCACCTCGGCCAGATGCAGCGGCGCCATCGACGCGCGGGTGATGGCGTCGGCGATGTTGCTGCGCAGGTAGGGGTAGATGATGCCGGGGCAGGCGATGCCCAGGATGGGGTCGAGCTGCTCCAGCGGAATGTTGGCCAGTTCGAAGATGCCGGCCTGCTTGCCTTCGACCAGGTACAGGACCTTGTCGCCGACCTTGGTGGTCACGGTGGCGGTCACGGTCACTTCGAAGACGGTCTCGGCCAGCGCCTGGGCGCCGACGTCGATGGCGACCTCGACTCCGGGCTGCTCGGTTTCCAGGAAGATCTGGGGCGCGTTGGGCAACTCCAGCGACAGGTCTTTCAGGTAGACGCGCTGGATGTTGAACACGGGGGCTTGCTGCTCTTGATTGTCGGACATGGGGAGAAAGTCTGGAAACGGAAAGCCTGCTGGCTGAACCCGGCCCCCGGTACGCGCGGAGCCGAAACGTATGCACCAAAAGAACACGCCGGGGACGCGCCCCGGCTACAACGAAATCACTGGTCCTGCGTCGCCTGGCCGGCAAGCAGGGGTTGCAGCCCGCCCGCGCGGTCGAGCGCGGCGAGTTCGTCGAAACCGCCCACGTGCGTATCGCCGATGTAGATCTGCGGCACGGTGCGCCGGCCGGTGCGCTCGATCATCTCGGCCCGGCGCTCGGGCTCGGCATCGATGCGCACCTTCTCGATCTCCTGCACGCCGCGCTGCTTGAGCAGCATCTCGGCGCGCATGCAAAAGGGGCAATACCCCGTCGAATACATCAGGACTTTCTGCATGGCGCTATCCCTTCGCAATGGGCATGCCCGCCTGCACCCAGCCGGACAGTCCTCCCGACAGGCTGCTGACCTCGGCAAAACCCTGGGCCTTGAACTGGGCCACCGCCTTGGCCGCGTCGCGGCCGTTGCTGCCCACCAGGATGAGCGGCTTGTTCTTGGGCAGGCCGGCCGCCTTCTGTGCCAGGTCGGCCAGCGGCACGCTGCGCGACTGGGCGATGTGCCCGGCCGCGAAATCGGCCGCCGGGCGCACGTCGACGAACACCGCCTGGCGCTGGTTGACCGCGGCCGTGGCTTCGGCCGCGCTCATGGCTCCCCCGGCCTGGCCGCCCCGCAGCGATTGCCACAGCAGCATGCCGCCCGACACGAGGGCCAATGCGATCAGGAGAATGTTGTCGAGGATGAATTTCACGAGCGGACCCTGGAAACCTGGTGGGAGGAACACACGCCCCGCCGGCCGGACAGCCTGGCGTTACGCGCGCTTACGAATTCGCAAAACGGCGGGAAAACCACAAGATCCGCCGGATTTTTGCCGTTGCGGCGGCCCGATTCCGGCCCCGCGGCAAAGACAATGCCGCAGGATTATAAAATGTCGGGATAGGCAGCCGCTTTTTCAACGGGCTGCTGCCGTCAGTCCCCGCCGTTTTCGGGCGGGCAGCCGAATTGTATTCAACCTTTACGCGCAGCGCCCCTGCGCTCCCGGGACATGGTCAAACTCGTACTGATGCGTCATGGCGAAAGCCAATGGAACCTTGAAAACCGCTTCACCGGCTGGACCGACGTCGACCTGACGGACAAGGGCCGCGAAGAAGCCCGCAAGGCGGGCGAACTGCTCAAGCAGGAAGGGTACGACTTCGACCTCGCCTACACCTCGGTCCTGCGCCGCGCGATCCGCACCCTGTGGATCGCCCTGGACGCCATGGACCACATGTACCTGCCGATCGAGCACAGCTGGCGCCTGAACGAGCGCCACTACGGCGCCCTGCAAGGCCTGAACAAGGCGGAGACCGCCGCCCAGTACGGCGAGGAACAGGTGCTGGTCTGGCGCCGCGCCTACGCCATCGCCCCGAACCCCCTGGCCGCGGACGACAAGCGCCACCCGCGCTTCGATCCGCGCTACGCCGGCCTGCCGGCCGACGAACTGCCCGCCACCGAGTGCCTGAAGGACACCGTGGCCCGGGTCGTTCCCTACTGGAACGAGACCATCGCCCCGTCGCTGAAGGCCGGCAAGCGGGTGCTGATCGCCGCCCACGGCAACAGCCTGCGCGCGCTCATCAAGCACCTGGACGGCATCTCGGACGACGACATCGTCGGCCTGAACATCCCCACGGCCCAGCCGCTGGTGTACGAGCTGGACGAGGACCTCAAGCCGATCCGCCACTACTACCTGGGCAACGCGGACGAAATCGCCGCCGCCATGGCCGCCGTGGCTGCGCAAGGAAAGGCCAAGGCCAAGTGAAGCGGCTCGCGGCGATACTTCTGATCGCCTTGCCCGCGGCGGCGGGCTGGCCGCTTGCCGCGGCCGCCGCCGACGCGGGCAAGGCGCCCTCCGACCCGGCGGCCGTGGCGCGCGAGCGCGAAGCCCTGCGCAAGCGACTGGAAGCGCTCAAGAAGGACATCGCCGAGGGCGAGGAAGAACACGCCGACGCGGCCGACGCCCTGAAGGAGTCGGAGCAGACCATCTCCAAGGTCAACCGCCGGCTGGTCGAGCTGGGCAACGCCCAGCGCCGGGCCAATGCCGAGCTGGAGCGCCAGAAGCAGGCCATTGCCGAAAAGGAAAAGAACCTGGCCCAGCGCCAGGCCCACCTGGCCGACCTGCTGCGCCGCCAGTACGCGGTGGGTGGCCTCACGCCCTGGGGCGCGTTGCTGTCGGGCGACGACCCGCAGCGGCTGAACCGCAATCTCGCCTACCTGGGCTACATCGCCCAGGCCCGCGCCAACACCGTGACCGAGCTGCAGGGCGAGCTGGAGGAACTGGCGCAGTTGCGGGCCCAGGCCGACACCAAGCGCAGCGAGCTGGAACAACTGGCGTCCGAGGAGAACAACCAGCGCCAGGAACTGCTCAAGCAGTCCGAGCAGCGCCGCAAGGTCCTGGCCGACATCTCGTCCAAGCTGAACAGCCAGCGCCGCCAGGCCGCCAGCCTGGCGCGCGACGAGCAGCGCCTGTCGCGCGTGATCGAGGACCTGACCCGCATGCTGGCCAGGCGCGCCGAGGAAGCCCGCCGCAAGGCCGAGCAGGCGCGCAAGGCGGAACTCGCCCGCCGGGCGGAGGAAGCGGCCAGGCGGGCCGCCGCGCAGCGCGCCGCCGAACAGGCCGCGCGCGAGGCCGGCAAGCCTCCCCCGCCACCGCCCCCCGAGCCCCCGCCCGAGCGCGCGGTGGCGCGCAACGACACCCTGCCCGACGCCTCGCTGGCGGGCCAGTTCGAGAAGCTGCGCGGCCGCCTGCGCCTGCCCGTGCGGGGCGACATCGTGGGCCGCTTCGGCGCCGCCCGCGGCGAAGGCGGCACCTGGAAGGGCGTCTTCATCCGCGCCAGCGAAGGCACCGAGGTACGGGCGGTCGCCGCCGGCAAGGTGGTCTTCGCGGACTGGCTGCGAGGCTTCGGCAATCTCCTGATCATCGACCACGGCAGCCAGTACCTGTCGATTTACGGCAACAACCAGTCGGTGCTTCGCCACGTCGGCGACGACGTCAAGGGCGGCGACGTCGTGGCCAGCGTGGGCGCCACCGGAGGGCAGGCGGAATCGGGCCTATACTTTGAACTGCGGCATCAAGGCGCGCCGTTCGACCCGCTGCGGTGGGCCTCGTTGCGCTGACCCCCCTACCCGGATATCCTGATCGCACGCGCGCTTGCGCGCCTTCCCCAGCACATTCAACCTATCGACGAGAACCCGCGAGGCCCTGGGATGTCAAAGCTTGACGTCCCGAACCGGGGCCCGGAGGAATACATGGGCAGCAAGAGTAAAGTTCGCAGTATCGGCCTGGTCAGCCTGGGCGTGGTCGCCGGTGTCCTGGTCAGCCTGGGCATCACCGCCGTGGCGCAGCGGGAAACCCGTGGCCCCTTGCCGCTGGAAGAACTCCGGCAGTTCTCGAATGTCTTCGCCACCATCAAGAACAACTACGTCGAGCCGGTCGAAGACAAGAAGCTGATCGACGGCGCCATCGCCGGCATGCTGTCCGATCTCGACCCGCATTCGGCCTACCTGGACGCCGACGCCTACCGCGAAATGCAGACCGCCACGCAAGGCGAATTCGGCGGCCTGGGCATCGAGGTCGGCACCGAGGACGGCTTCGTCAAGGTCATCTCCCCCATCGAGGACACCCCCGCCGCGCGCGCGGGCGTCAAGGCCGGCGACCTCATCGTCAAGATCGACGACAAGTCCACCAAGGGGCTGCTGCTGAACGATGCGGTCAAGCTGATGCGCGGCAAGCCCAAGACCTCGATCACGCTGACGCTGGTGCGCAAGAACGAGGTCCAGCCCATCGTCGTCAAGATCGAACGCGACATCATCAAGGTCCAGAGCGTGCGCAGCAAGATGCTGGACGGCAATACCGCCTACGTGCGGATCGCCCAGTTCCAGGAGCAGACCGGCGCCGACCTGGCCACGCACCTCGAACGCCTGGGCAGGAGCGGCGCGCCCAAGGCGCTGGTGCTGGACCTGCGCAACGACCCGGGCGGCCTGCTGCACAGCGCGATCGCGGTCTCGGCCGCCTTCCTGCCGCAGAACACGCTGGTGGTCTCCACCGACGGCCGCACCGCCGACGCCAAGCGCAAGTACCAGACCAATCCGGCCGACTACCTGCGCAGCAGCGACGACTACATCAAGCGCCTGCCGGCCTGGACCAAGACCGTGCCCATGGTGGTGCTGGTGAACGCCGGCTCGGCCTCGGCCTCGGAAATCGTGGCCGGCGCGCTGCAGGACCAGAAGCGCGCCCGGGTGCTGGGTGCCCAGACCTTCGGTAAGGGCTCGGTACAGGTCATCCTGCCGATCTCGCGCGACTCGGCCATCAAGCTGACCACCTCGCGCTACTACACGCCCAACGGACGGTCCATCCAGGCCAAGGGCATCGTGCCCGACTACCCGGTCACCGACACGCCCGAGGGCGACCTGTACGAGCGGCCGCGCGAAGCCGACCTGGCCAAGCACCTGCTGAACGACAAGGATCCAAACGGCGAGATCAAGTCGGCCGCCCAGGATCCGGCCAAGGCCGCCGAGCGCAAGACCATCAAGCCGATCGAGTTCGGCAGCGCCGACGACTTCCAGCTCGCGCAGGCGCTGAACCTGCTGGCCGGCAAGCCGGTGCAGCTGGCCAAGGCCGAAGACGTGGCCAAGGCCGCCGCCGAACTGGCCGAGCGGAACAAGACTCCCGCCGAAAAGGCCAAGGACGCCACGAAGGACGAGAAGCCCGCCGCGCCCGTCCCCGCGCCGCCCGAGCAACCCGTTCCCGCGCCGGCCAAGTGAACGACGAGCAGCTACTGCGCTATTCGCGGCATGTGCTGCTGGACGAAATCGGCATCGAAGGGCAGCAGCGCCTCCTGGAGGCGCGTGCCCTGATCGTCGGGGCGGGGGGACTCGGCTCGCCCGCCGCCTTCTACCTGGCTTCGGCAGGCGTGGGCAACCTGGTACTGGCCGACGACGACACCGTCGACCTGACCAACCTGCAACGCCAGATCCTGCACACCACCGACCGCGTGGGCCGCTACAAGGCCGAATCCGGCAAGCAGACCCTGGCCGCTATCAACCCCGAGGTCGCCGTCCAGGCCCTGACCCAGCGGCTGATGGACGAGGCGCTGGACGCCCAGGTGGCCGCCGCCGACATCGTGCTGGACTGCACCGACAACTTCGCCACCCGCCACGCCATCAACCGCGCCTGTGTCCGGCACCGCAAGCCGCTGGTCTCGGGCGCGGCCATCCGGTTCGACGGCCAGGTCGGCGTGTTCGACCTGCGGCGCGGCGATGCGCCGTGCTATCACTGCCTGTTCCCCGACGGCGAGGACGTCGACGAAGTCAATTGCGCCACCATGGGCGTATTCGCGCCGCTGGTGGGCATCGTCGGTTCGACCGAGGCGGCCGAGGCGATCAAGCTGCTGGCGGGCATCGGCACCAGCCTGTCGGGGCGCCTGCTGATGCTGGACGCGCTGGCGATGAAATGGCACGAAGTGCGGGTGGGCCGGGACGCGGGCTGCCCGGTGTGCGGCGGGCGTCCCGCGCATCCACCCGCCTCCTGAACGGTATCGGCGCCCGCCCTGGGAGGTCCCCATGAAGATCAAGCACATCGCGCTGGTCGTCCCCGATCTCGAGGCAGCCGCCACCTTCTACGAAACCGCGTTCGACATGAAGCGCGTCGGGCGCGACGACCTGGAAATGGGCTCGGGCATCTACCTGTCGGACGGCAGCACCAACCTGGCCCTGCTGCAGTACAAAGAAGGCCATCCGCTGGCGCCGTCCAGCGGTTTTGCGGGCGTGCACCACTTCGGCTTCCAGGTCGACGACCTGGCCGAGGCCGAGCGCCGGATCGAGGCGGCCGGCGGCAAGTTCTTCTTCTCGCTGGGCAACGATCCGGAAAAGAAGAACTTCGAGAAGAAGTTCAAGGACCCCTTCGGCGTGGTGTTCGACATCTCGAAAAGCGGCTGGGAAGGCACCGGCCGCGACTGACTGGCCACCGGACGGCGGCGGTCAGGCCAGCATGATCTGGATCTGCACGTCCAGGAATTCCGACGGCGACTTCTTCCAGCCGCTCTTGGCGTAGCGCTGCCAGCGTCCCAGGATGAAATGCAGGATCAGGCTGGCGCGGGCATGGATGTCGTCGGTGGGAGGCAGCTCGTTCAAGGCCAGCGCGTTGCGCAGGCGCTGCCGCAGCGAGGCCTCGATGCGGTCCAGGAACTGGTTCATGCGTTCCTGCAGGCGTTCGTCCTCGGACACCAGCGCATCGCCGATCAGCACCCGCGTCATGCCCTTGTTGCGCTCGGCGAAGGTCAGCAGCATCACGATGGCCTTGCGCGCCTGCGCGAGGCCGCTGGTCTCGGATTCGGAAATCACGTTGAACAGGCCGAACACCGAGCTTTCGATGAACTCGATCAAGCCCTCGAACATCTGCGCCTTGCTGGCGAAATGCCGGTACAGCGCGGCTTCGGAAACCTGGAGACGCGCGGCCAGCGCCGCGGTGGTGATGCGTTCGCCCTTGGGATGCTCGAGCATTTCGGCCAGCATCTGGAGGATCTGGGTCTTGCGCTCGCTCGTCTTGCTAGAGGCCATGTCGCGGTGGGTTTCCGTGCAAAGGAGGAAAAATCGCCCGCTTCGCAGGGCCGCCCCAGACGGAAACGGCTAACTACGGCGCAGGGCGCGACGCTGTAACAACAAGTGACTGACGGAGTTTACTTGAAGGTCGATGAAAAGCGGGCGTCCTCGATGCGTCTTGGCGAACGGCGTGCCCGGATGGCGGACGTAGACGGTGCGCATGCCGGCCTTGCGAGCGCCGCGCAGGTTGGCGGACGTGTCTTCGACCAGCACTGAATTGTTAGCGCTTACTCCCTCCATGGCCATGACGTGGCGCATCAAAGCCGGCGAAGGCTTGACCCGGAATTCACCATGGAAGCGCATGTCCTCGACCGCCCACAGGCTGTCGAAGCAGTGCAGGATGCCGAGATGGCGCAGGATGGTGCGGGCGTAATTGTGTGGCGCGTTCGTCAACAGGATCTTGCGTCCGGGCAGCCGTGACAACCGGTTACGCAAATCCTTGTCCGCGCGCACCAGCGGGCGGATGTCGAAGCTGTGGCTGCGGTGCAGGAACTCCGCCGGCGACACGCCGTGGTGCCGGACCATGCCGATCAGCGTCGCGCCGTAGCGCTGCCAGTAGCGCTTGCGCAGCACGTGGGCCTCTTCCTCGGACACGTTCAGTGTCTCCATGACCGCCTGGGTCATGGACAGGTCGATGTGCGAGAAGATGGCGTGCGAGGCATCGTGCAGCGTGTTGTCCAGGTCGAAGAACCAGACCGGCTCCCCCTTCCCCGCGCCCGCCGGCCGCCGCGTCACCCGCACGCGGCTCAACGGCCGCCGCACCTGCCGCCGCGGCGCCGACGCCACCGAAGGTACCCCAGTAACCGCCGCGGCAACTTCACTTACGTAGAGGTCCCCCCCTACGCGCTGCGCGCGCCCCCCAGGGGGCGATGCGGGCGGACCGGCGAACATGGCCCCCATCAGTGGCTTTTGATCATGGTTCCCACGCCTTGCGCGGTCAGGATTTCCAGCAGCAGACAGTGTTCGACGCGGCCGTCGACGATGTGCACGGAATTCACGCCGCTCTTGGCGGCTTCCAGGGCCGACGAGATCTTGGGCAGCATGCCGCCCGAGATGGTGCCGTCGGCGAACAGCTCGTCTATCTTGCTGGCGGTCAGGCCGGTCAAGAGGTTGCCGTTCTTGTCCAGCACGCCCGGAGTGTTGGTCATCATGATCAGCTTCTCGGCGTGCAGCACCTCGGCGATCTTGCCCGCCACCAGGTCGGCGTTGATGTTGTAGGCCATGCCGTCCTCGCCGAAGCCGATGGGCGAGATGACAGGGATGAACTGGTCGTCCTGCAGCGCCTTCACCACCGACGGGTCGACGGACGCGATCTCGCCCACGAAGCCCAGGTCCAGTTGCGCGCCGGGGTTGTTCTTGTCCGGCATCAGCATCTTGCGGGCGCGGATCAGGCCGCCGTCCTTGCCGGTCAGGCCCACGGCCTTGCCGCCGAACTCGTTGATCATCATCACGATGTCCTGCTGGACCTGGCCGCCCAGCACCCACTCCACCACTTCCATGGTCTCGGCGTCGGTCACGCGCATGCCTTGCACGAAGCTGCCCTGCTTGCCGACGCGCTTGAGCGCGTCGTCGATCTGCGGGCCCCCGCCATGCACGACGATGGGGTTCAGGCCCACCAGCTTGAGCAGCACCACGTCATGCGCGAAGCTGCGTTGCAGGCGTTCTTCCGTCATGGCGTTGCCGCCGTACTTGACCACGATGGTCTTGCCGTGGAAACGGCGGATGTACGGCAGGGCTTCGGCCAGCACGCCGGCCTTGATCCGGGGCGTGAGCGTAGCCAGCGGTCCGTGTTCGGGAGACGAGGAATCTGCTTGATGGGTGTCGGTCATGGCGGCGCGCCTGAGGGAAGGAATGGACAAACAGGCTCAATTGTAGCCACTGCGCCAGCCGGATTCCGTCCACAGGATATCCCGCCGTTATCCCCCGCTTGTCCCGGCCTTTTCCCCAGGCTTGTCCGCAGGGCTGTCCACGGCTTCCCCACAGGGTTCCACACAGCTTCTCCACATGAACGCCCCCGGTTTTCCACTGCATTTCCCCAGGAAACCCACAGCTTGCCCACAGCCTTTCCACAAGGTTGCCCACATGTTGTCCACATAGGTTTCCAACGGTCTTCCACAGCCTTGCCCCCAGGGTTGTCCACAAAAGGCGCGAAGCTTGAAATACCGCGGATTGGCCGTATTTACCTTGACATGATGGGAAGGTCTAGAATCGTCCCATTCCAGGTCAGGAGATCACCATGCAGGCGTTGAACATCGGACAGGCTTCGGAGGCATCGGGCGTCTCGGCCAAGATGATCCGGCATTACGAATCCATAGGATTGATACCGCCCGCCCACCGCACCGAATCCGGCTACCGGCTCTACGGCGAAAGCGATGTCCATACGCTGCAGTTCATTCGCAATGCGCGCGACCTGGGCTTTTCGATCCCGCAGATCGGAACGCTGCTGGAACTCTGGAATGACCGCGGCCGACCCAGCGCCGAGGTCAAGCGCCTGGCCTGCGCCCACATCGATGAACTGGACGAGAAGATCCGGGGTCTACAGGCCATGAAGGCCACGCTGGAGCAGCTTGCTTCCCACTGCCATGGGGACCACCGTCCGGACTGCCCCATCCTGAGCGGGCTGGCGACCCCGGGCATGGGCACGCGCGGCCTGGCCGAGCATACCTGCAACGGATGAAACCAATCCCCATGCCCGGGTAGCCCGCCGGTCGACCCTGTTAGCATTTCGGGTATCGGCGGCTTGCCCGCCGCGTCTATCGCAAGAAGGAGAATGCAGTGAAACGTCTACTCGCCCTGATCGCCACGGTCGCCGCGCTCGCGCTGACCGCGGGCGCCGCGCTTGCGCAGGCGCTCAATGCCGAAGGCGAGGTGCGCCGCATCGACGCGGCGAACGGCAAGGTCACCCTCAAGCACGGCCCGATCTCCAACCTTCAGTTGCCGGCCATGACGCTGGTCTTCAAGGTGGCCGACCCCTCGATGCTGAGCCAGATCAAGGCCGGCGACAACGTGCGGTTCGCCGCCGAAAAAATCAACGGCCAATACACGATCACGGCCATCCAGCCGAAATAAGGCTTACAGCACGTAGCGCGCCAGGTCCTGGTGCGCCGCGGCTTCTTCCAGCTGCCGGTTGACGTAGTCGGTATCGATGCGCACCACTTCCCCGCTCTTGCGGGTCGCGTCGAACGACAGTTCCTCCAGCAGTTTTTCCATCACCGTGTACAGCCGGCGCGCGCCGATGTTCTCGGTCTTCTCGTTCACCGCGAAGGCCAGTTCGGCCAGGCGTTCGATGCCATCGTCGGTGAATTCCAGCCTGACGCCCTCGGTTTCGAGCAGCGCGGTGTACTGCTTGACCAGCGACGCATCGGTCTCGGACAGGATGCGCACGAAATCCTTGGCCGACAGCGAATCGAGCTCGACCCGGATCGGGAAGCGCCCCTGCAGCTCGGGGATCAGGTCGGACGGCCGCGACAGGTGGAAGGCTCCCGACGCAATGAACAGGATGTGGTCCGTGCGGACCATGCCGTACTTGGTGTTGACGGTCGTACCCTCGACCAGCGGCAGCAGGTCGCGCTGCACGCCCTGGCGCGAGACGTCCGACCCGCTGGTCTCCTGGCGGGTGGCGATCTTGTCGACCTCGTCCAGGAACACGATGCCGTTCTGTTCCACGCTGGCCAACGCCTTGGTGCGCAGCTCTTCCTCGTTCACGCGGCGGCCGGCCTCCTCGTCCACCAGCAGCTTGAAGGCTTCCTTGATGCGCAGCTTGCGCGCCTTCTTCTTGCCCTGGGCCAGGCCGGCGAACATGCCGCGGATCTGCTCGGTCATTTCCTCCATGCCCGGCGGCGACATGATCTCCATCTGCGGCACCGGCTGGGCCACTTCGATCTCGATCTCCTTGTCGTCGAGCTGGCCTTCGCGCAGACGCTTGCGGAAGGTCTGGCGCGCGGCATTGTCGTCGCGCTGCGGGTTGCCCATCGCGTCGCGCGCGGGTGGCACCAGCACGTCCAGGATGCGGTCTTCGGCGGCGTCCTCTGCCTGCGTGCGCACGCGGCGCATTTCCGCTTCGCGCACCTGCTTGACGGCCACCTCGGCCAGGTCGCGGATGATGGTGTCGACGTCGCGGCCCACGTAGCCCACCTCGGTGAACTTGGTGGCCTCGACCTTCACGAAGGGCGCATCGGCCAGCTTGGCCAGGCGGCGGGCGATCTCGGTCTTGCCCACGCCCGTCGGGCCTATCATCAGGATGTTCTTGGGATGGATCTCGTGGCGCAGCGGCTCGGCCACCTGCTGGCGACGCCAGCGGTTGCGCAGCGCAATGGCCACGGAACGCTTGGCGCGGTCCTGGCCGACGATGTATTTATCCAGTTCGGAGACGATCTCACCGGGGGTCATCATGTTCATTCCAGTACCTCGACGGTGTGATGCTGGTTGGTGTAAATGCAAAGATCGCCCGCGATCGCCAGCGACTTCCTGACGATGTCCTCGGGTGCCATGTCGGTATTCTGCAGCAGTGCCAGGCCGGCCGATTGTGCATAGGCGCCGCCCGAACCGATGGCCGCCAGGCCGTGCTCGGGCTCCAGCACGTCGCCGTTGCCGGTCAGCACCAGCGTCGATTCCCGGTCGGCCACGATCAGCATGGCTTCGAGCCGGCGCAGCACGCGGTCGGTGCGCCAGTCACGCGTCAGGTCTACCGCCGCGCGCAGCAGGTGGCCCTGGTGTTTTTCCAGCTTGCCTTCGAAACGCTCGATCAGCGTGAAGGCGTCGGCCGTGGCGCCGGCGAAACCCGCCAGCACCGAATCCTTGTACAGGCGCCGCACCTTGCGGGCGCTGCCCTTCATGACGATGTTTCCCAGGGTGACCTGCCCGTCGCCGCCCAGGGCAACGCGGTTGCCGCGGCGCACGCTGATGATGGTCGTGCCGTGGAATTGTTCCATTTGCTCTTCCTGATGGGCCCGAGGCCCCGCGCTGGCGCGCCGGGCCGGCGAGCGAAAACGACTTCTGGATAGTGGGGGCGACGGGGCCCGATTCAAGAGGTGGGTCTCCCGCCCTGAGCCTTATTCCCCGGAAACCGCAAACCCGCGCAGCCACGGATCGAGATGGGCAATATCGAACGTTCCTGCCTCGAACATCTGCATCGTCTCCTTGTGGATACGCGCCGGTCGCCGTTGCAGGCGCCAGCCATTGATGCGCAGGAACACGTCGGCCGCGGCGAAAGCGATGCGCTTGTTGCTGTCCACGAACGGATGATTGATCGCCATGCTTTCCATCAGGGCCGCGGCTTCGGCCACGATATCCTCGTAATAGCCGGTTTGCGGCCGAAACAGTGCCGCTTCGATTGCACCCGGATCACGTACGCCCGGCGCGCCACCGTAGCGCTGCATCAATAGCGCATGCATGCCCAGCACGTCCGCCACGGTCAGATAATCGTGCGACACGGTCTACTTGGCCAGTTCGCGATACAGACTGTCGAATTCGTCCACACTCGACGCGAACGCAGCCATGACGTGGCGGCGGGGACGTTCTTTTTGCTGCCTGTCGATGTAATCGCGCAATGCGTCATCCAGCACTGCCTGGAATTGGCGTCCCTGGGTTTCCGCGATCTGGCGCAAGGCGGCGAGCACTTCAGGGGCGGCTTGAGAGGAGAATTTCTCCCGAACGGTTGTGGTCATGGCCGTTCCATCATGATTCATCTTGATACTTCATGATAAAGCAAGTTTTCGCGAAAAAAACGGCGCCAGAGGCGCCGTTCATACGGATCGCGCGGACGATCGCGTCAGTCGCCGTACAGCTTCTGCCGCAATTCGCGGCGTTGCTGCGCCTCCAGCGACAGCGTGGCCGTGGGCCGCGCCAGCAACCGGGCGACGCCGATGGGCTCGCCGGTTTCCTCGCACCAGCCGTACTCGCCCGACTCGATGCGGCCCAGCGCCTGCTGGACCTTCTTCAGCAGCTTGCGCTCGCGGTCGCGCGTGCGCAGTTCCAGCGCATGCTCTTCCTCGATCGTGGCGCGATCGGCCGGATCCGGCACGAAAGGCGTCTCGCGCAGGTGCTCGGTGGTTTCACCGGCGTTCTGCAGCAGTTCGCGCTCGATTTCCTGGAGCCGGCTCTTGAAAAAGGCAAGCTGCGCTTCGTTCATATAGTCGGCCTCGGGCATGGCCAACAACTCTTTTTCAGAGAGCACGGCCTCGGCCGGCTTGGTCATCACGTTTTCCAACGCGTCCTCCTGAGTGACTTTTAAGGTTTTGCTCGACGCTTTCGTTGCCATGAAAATGCTCCGCGCGAATCAATAAGGCTTTCCAATTCCCACACAGCACCGCATATTCCAATCGCTCCCGGCGAGCCGGGTATCCCACCATGGGCGCCGCGGATCCGGCTCCGCCGGTCCGCCAGCGCCGCCCCCTGGGGGCGCGCGTCAGCGCGTAGGGGGGCGACCTACACTAGGCATTGCTCCAGGCCGTGCATGAAGACGTCGCGAGGCAGGTTGCGACCAATGAAGACCAGCTTGCTGCCGCGCTTCTCGCCCGGCGCCCAGGCCCGGCCGGCATCGGCGCCCATCAGCATGTGCACGCCCTGGAACAGCATCCGGCGGTTCACGCCACTCATGTACAGAATACCCTTGTACCTCAATAAATCGGTTCCGTACACCTGCACCACGCCTCCCAGGAATTCCTCCAGGCGCATGGGATCGAACGGCTTGTCCGACTTGAAGACGAAGGCGCCGATGGCGTCGTCGTGATGGTGGTGGTGATGGCCGTGCGCATGATGGTGGCTGGGATCGTCGCAGCCGTCTACCGCGCAGTGCTCGCCGTGCTCGTGGCCGTGGCCATGATCGTGGTCGTGTCCATGGTCATGATCGTGGTCGTGCGTCGCGGCATCGGGATGCTCGTCGGCCAGGAACTCCGGATCGATGTCCAGGATGGCGTTCAGGTTGAAGCCATTGATGTCCAGGATTTCCTTCAGGTCGACTTCGCCGAAATTGACCGGCGTGATCGTGGCGCGCGGGTTGATGTGGACCAGGCGCGAACGCAGGGCCTGGTAGTCGGCGTCCTCGACCAGGTCCACCTTGGAAACCAGCAGGCGGTCGGCGAACCCAACCTGGTTGAGCGCCTCGGGCTGCTCGTCCAGCGTCTGCATGCCGTGCTTGGCGTCCACCACGGTGATGACGGCATCCAGCCTGAAGTAGCTGGCCACCTCGTCTTCCATGAAGAAGGTCTGGCACACCGGGCCGGGGTTGGCCATGCCGGTGGTCTCGATGATGACCCGCTCGAAGTCCAGCGCGCCCGCGCGCCGCTTGTCCTTGAGGTCGATCAGGATGCGCACCAGATCGCCGCGCACCGTGCAGCACACGCAGCCGTTGTTCATCTCGATGATCTGTTCGTCGCGGTCCTGGATCAGGAGATCGTTGTCCACGCCTTCCGGCCCGAACTCGTTCTCGATCACGGCGATCCGGCGGCCATGATGCTCGTTCAAAATCCGGTTGAGCAGCGTCGTCTTGCCCGCGCCCAGGAACCCCGTCAGGACAGTTACCGGAATCTGCTTCGGTGTTTTGTCCGCAGCCTTCATCTATACAGCTCCTTGCACATGCGTCCGGGGACGCGTCAATGCGTTTTGCGTTCGTCGCCGGCTTCGCGGCCGGCCTGGACGCAGGCGGGACAGCGCCCGCGAACGACCATTTCCACATCGCGCCCTTCGAAACCGTCGGGCAGGCGATCGAGATTCTGCTGGATACCCACCGGTGCATCGATACAGAACATGCGTCGGCAGACATCGCATTGGAAGTGCCCATGCGGCTCGCCGTGGTGGTGGTGCGCATGGGGCGCTCCCGCTTCGTCGCCGGGCCGGGCGACGCTGAAACGCCAGACGCGGTCTTCCCCGGCGATGCGGTGCGCGAGGCCGGACTGCACCAGCCATTCCAGCACGCGGTACACGGTGACCCGGTCGACCGACACCGACGACCCGATGCGGTCGAACAACTCCTGGTGCGACAGCGCGCTTGCCGCCTCCATCAGGGTTGCCAAGACATGCACCCGTGTCGCGGTGACTCGTGCGCCTTGGGCACGTATCGCCTCGCGGGCCAGATCCTCCACGCGTCGCTCCTTCCGTTCGGCCCGCCAAGCGGGGCCGGATTACAGCACAAGCCGCTTTGCCTGGGCAAACCCGGACTAACCCCCGGTAGGCCCCCGCGGCGCAATTGCTTTCCGCTGGAGGCGACCCCAGACAAAAAGCACCGGACGGTGTACCACGAATCGCCACCGGCAAACGCGACATGTGGGGTCGTTTTGGGGGAATTCAAGCCTTTCGGCCGATTTTGGTAACCGTTTGCGACGGCAGCGGGCACATACGCCCTGAAACGGGCCATCCGGGCAGGCACCTGGCCCGCTCCGGCCGCGCCGCTAGACCCGCTGCAGCAGCAGCCCTTTCAGGTACTCGCCTTCGGGGTGGGTCATGCGCATGGGATGGTCGATGCCGGCCGCCAGCCGTTCCAGCAGCACGAAGTCCTGCCGCGCATCCACCGCGGCGCCAGCCACGATTTTCTGGAACAGGTCCACGCTGATGGCGCCGGAACACGAGAAGGTCAGCAGGTAGCCGCCCGGCTTGACCAGCTTCATGCCCTTCAGGTTGACGTCCTTGTAGGCGCGCGCCGCCTTGTCCACGTGGTGCACCGAGGGGGCGAACTTGGGCGGGTCCAGCACCACGATATCGAACAACTGTCCCTCGGCGGCCAGCGCCTTCTGCGCCTCGGCCACCTTGGACACCCGGCACTCGAAGGCCGCTTCCGGCAGGCCGTTGCGGACCGCGTTGCGCGCGGCCATCGCCAGCGCGTCGGCCGACGAATCGACCGACACGGCGCGCGCCGCCCCGGCGCGCATCGCCGCCAGCGAAAAACCGCCCGTGTACGAGAAGCAGTTCAACACCGTGGCGCCGGGCCCGACCAGCGCGGCCAGCTCCGCCACCCGGCGCCGGCTCTCGCGCTGGTCCAGGTAGAAGCCGGTCTTGTGGCCATGGACCACGTCCACGCCGTAGCGCACGCCATCCTCGACGATCTCGACCTCGGCGGGCGGCTCCGCCCCCCGGAGCACGCCCGTGCGGGGTGCCAGGCCTTCGCGTTCCCGCGCCGCGGCGTCGGAGCGTTCGTACACGTCGGCGCAGCCGGTCGCGGCCACCAGCGCATCGACCAGGGCCTCGCGCCAGCGCTCGACCCCGGCAGCCAGGAACTGGACCACCAGTTGGCCGGCATAGCGATCGGCCACGAAACCCGGCAGGGCGTCGGCCTCGCCGAACACCAGCCGGACCGCGTCGGTGCGGCCGGCCAGCGCCGCGCGGCGAGCCACGGCGTCGGCCACCCGGGCGGCCATCCACCCGGCATCCACCGGCTCATCCTCGCGGAAGGTCCAGCAGCGCACGCGTATCTGCGAATCGGGACTGTAGGCGCCCCAGGCCAGGAAATTGCCGCGGCTGTCGACCACGCGCACGGTATCGCCGGCCAGCGGCCGGCCGACGGCCTGCGCCACGGCCGTGGCATAGACCCAGGGATGGCGCCGCAGCAGGGACTTTTCCTTGCCGGGCTTGAGAACGACGTCGTTCATCGGGACTTCTTCAAAGCGGAGGGATGGGGCCGGATGGCAGGCCGCCATGGTACCGCCGCCGGGCGCCAGGCCCAAATTGCTCCCCGCGCACGCCTGGCAGGGCCTGGAACGGATCCGCCCTATTCCTTCTTCCCGGGTTCCTTGCGACCCGCCCGCGGATGCGCCTTGTCGTACACCTTGGCCAGGTGCTGGAAATCCAGCCGGGTATAGATCTGGGTGGTCGAGATGCTGGCGTGGCCCAGCATCTCCTGCACCGCGCGCAGGTCCTCGGCCGATTGCAGCACGTGGCTGGCGAAACTGTGGCGCAGCACGTGCGGATGCACGTGGGTGGGCACGCCCGCGGCCTGGCCGCGCCTGGCCAGTTGCGCCTGGACGACGCGGGCCGAGATGCGGCGGCCGCGCAGTCCGACGAACAGCGCGTGGGCATCGCCGCCCGCGGCCAGAACGGGACGCGCGCCCAGCCAGGCGCGCAGGGCCTCGCAGGCCTGGGTGCCGACCGGCACGATGCGGCGTTTGCTGCCCTTGCCCAGCACGCTGACCTCGGCCTCGGCCAGGTCCAGCCAGCTGGATGATTCGTAGCCGGGTTCGCGCGCGTAGGCCAGGTCCAGGCCCACCAGTTCGGACAGGCGCAGGCCGCTGGAATAGAACAGTTCGAACATGGCGGTGTCGCGCAATTCGATGGCATGTCGCTGCTCGGCGCTCTGGCCGGTGACTTCCGCCGCGACGGGCGGGGTGTGATCGAGCAGGGCCTGCGTCTGGTCCACCGACAAGGCCTTGGGCAGGCCGCGCGGCGCCTTGGGGCCGCGTACGCCCGCGGCCGGATTGCCGGGCATGCCCACGCGCGGCGCCCACCATTGGTAGAAGCCGCGCCAGCTGGCCAGCAGGCGGGCCAGGCTGCGCGGGCTCATGCCCTGCGCGTGCAGTTGTCCCAGGTAGCGACGCACGTGCCCCTGCGACACGCGCTCGAGCGGCACGTCATCGGCCAGTTCGACCAGGTGGACGAGGTCCCGCCGGTAGGCGGCCAGGGTATGGGGGGAATAGCGGCGGCCCGAACCCAGGTGTTCGAGCCATTCCAGCATGGGCCGGGCCAGCGCCGGCCCCGTGGCCTCGGAACCGGGACGGGGATCGTCGGCCACGGTATGGGTCAGGCGCGCGGCGCCTCGGTCAGGAGGCGCGAGAGCGACGCGCTGGCCAGTTCACCGATGCGCGTCAGGAAGGTCGTGCCCATCGAGGGCGTGAAGCGCTCGGCGTCGGGCGATGCCAGCACCAGCAGGCCGAAGGCTTCGGGCGCGATGCCCACGCGCAGCGGGATCAGGGCCAGCGAACGCACTTCGCGATCGAGCCAGGCCGCGGCCTCGAAGCCCGAGTTGGGGCCGCAGTACGGCGACATCAGTCCATTGGCGAAGGTTCGCGCATCGGCCGAGACTTCTCCGCGCCAGGGGGCCTCGGCATCGCCCGGGGCGGTCTCGGCCCAGATGCGCAGCGCCACGTCGGGCACGCTGAAGATCTCGCCCAGGCCGCCGGCAACGGCGGCGGGCAGCGCCTGCGGATCGCTCTCCTTGAGCAGGCCCCGGCTCCACAGCAACAACCGGTCGGAGATGTGTTCGTTCTCGGAAGCGGCACGCACCAGTTCCGACACCCGCAGCTCCATGCCGCGCACGCGCTCGCGCAGCGCCAGCACCTGGCGCTCGGCCAGCGAGACGGCCTTGCCCTCGTGGGGATGGGGCACCTTCATGGTGGAGAACAGCTCGGCGTGCCGTTCGAAGAAATCGGTGTTGTCCTTGAGGTATTGCGCGACTTCGTTGGCGTCCATGTACGTTCCGGAATTCATTGTTGATTAAGGCAAGGGCGCGCGAAGCGCGTGGGGGGTGGATTCCCCCCCTCTAGCCCAGGAGGCGGTCGACGTCGACAGTGCCTTCGAACACGGTCACGGCCGGGCCGGTCATCAGCAGTTGCTCGCCGTCCCAGGCGATGGTCAGCACGCCGCCCCGCGTCTGCACGCGCACCGGCGACTCCAGCAGCCCCCGGCGGATGCCCGCGGCCACCGCCGCGCAAGCGCCCGTGCCGCAGGCCAGCGTCTCGCCCGCGCCGCGCTCGTAGACGCGCAGCCGGATGTCGTGGCGACCGACGACCTGCATGAAGCCGGCATTGACCCGGCGGGGAAAGCGCGGATGGCTCTCGACCCGCGGACCGACGGACGCCACCGGCGCCGCGTCGACGTCGTCGACCACCTGCACCGCATGCGGGTTGGAAATGCCCACGGCCGACACCCAGACGATGCGTTCGGCCTCGCCCGGCGCCGACACATCCAGCGGCCAGACGTCGTCCGCGCCTTCACGCCGCGGCGTCAGGCCCGCCGGATCGAACGGCACGGCGGCCGGATCGAAACTGGTGCGGCCCATGTCGACGCTGACCTCGCCATCGTCCTGTTCGTTCAGCACGATGATGCCGGTGCAGATCTCGGCGCGCACCGGATTGCGGTCGGTCAGCCCCTGCTCGTGCACGAAGCGCACGAAGCAGCGGGCGCCGTTGCCGCAGTGTTCGACCTCGCCGCCGTCGGCGTTGAAAATGCGATAGCGGAAGTCGGCATCGGAACGGGTGGGCCGCTCGACCAGCAGGATCTGGTCGGCGCCGATCCCGAACTGCCGATGGGCGAGCTTGCGCGCCCGCTCGGGGGTGAGCCGGATATCTTGGCGCACGCCGTCCAGGACGACGAAATCATTGCCCGCGCCATGCATTTTGGTGAAGTGCCAGGTCATGCCGGAATTATAGTCCGCGCCCAGGCACCACGCGCCGCCGGGGGCGGAGCTTGGTATTCTGGCGACTGGCCGGTCTACTGGAACTCGCAATGGCTCGTATCGTCCCCGACGGTTGGCGGGAAATCAACGCCACCGGCGCCGCCCGCCGGGAAATCGAAACCCTGGCCACGCTCGAACGCGGCCTGCCCGATTCCTACACCGTCTACCACGCCGTCCACTGGACCAACGTCGAGCACGGCTTCTCCGTCTATGGCGACATCGACTTCGCCATCGTCAACGCCGCCGGCGACCTGCTGCTGATCGAGCAGGTCAGCGGGTTTCTGGAGGAAACGCCCGAGGGGCTCTGCAAGAAATACCCCAGCCACAGCACCAACGTGCCGATACAGATCGCCCGCCAGCTGGCGGTGCTGCGCGGCCGGCTGGCCCGGCGCCCGCACCTGGACGCCATCCGCGTCGAATACCTGCTGTACTGCCCGGACTACTCGGTGCGCCACCCGGAAACCGCCGGCCTGTCGTCCGAACGCATCGTCGATGCCGCCGAACGCGACCGCCTGTGCGCGGTCATCCAGCTCGCGCTGCCGCAGGCGCCCGCCACCCAGGCCGCGCCGGCCGTGCGGCGCTTCCTGGACGACATCATCCAGCTCGAACCCGACGCCAACGCCCTGGTGGGGCAGGCGCGGGCGCTGGTCACCCGCATTTCGGGCGGCCTGGCGCACTGGGCGCGGCGGCTGGAGTTCGAGCCGTTCCGGCTGCATGTGGTGGGTACGGCGGGCTCGGGCAAGACCCAGCTGTCGCAAGCCGAATTCCGCGCGACGATCGATGCCGGGCGCCGGCCGCTGTACGTGTGTTTCAACCGGCCCCTGGCCGATCATTTCAACGGCATCGCGCCCGAAGGCGGCCTGGCCTGCACCTTCCACACGCTGTGCGACAAGGTGCTGCACGCCGCCGGCCAACCCGTGGACTTCTCCGGTCCGGACGCCTTCGACACCCTGGTGGCGCGCGCGGCGCGCGAAGAAGTTCCCGATTCGCTGCGCTTCGACACCATCATCGTCGACGAGGGCCAGGACTTCACCGACGAGTGGCGTGACCAGGTACTGCGCCACGCGCGGCCCCACTCCCGCATGATCTGGCTCGAAGACCCCATGCAGAACCTGTATGGCAAGCCGCCCGTGCATCTGCCGGGGTGGGTCACGCTGCGCGCCGACAGCAACTATCGAAGCCCGCGCAGCATCGTCAAGCTGCTGAACCGCCTCGCGCCCGATGGGCAACGCATCGAGGCGCGCGGCCCCATCGCGGCCGGCGGCCTGCACGTGCAGGTCTACGGCAATGAAGCGGAACTGCTGGCTCAAACCAAGAAGGCCATCTCGCAATGCCTGGCCGCGGGCTTCCAGCGTTCGGACATCGCCGTCGTCAGTTTCCGCGGGCGCGATAGTTCCGCGCTGCTCGGCCAGCCGCAACTCGGACCCCATGCCATGCGGACCTTCAGCGGCCGCTACGACCTGTTCGGCAAACCCGAGTTCTCGGCCGGAGAAGTGCTCATGGACTCGGTCTATCGCTTCAAGGGGCAGGCCGCGCCGGCCATCGTGTTCACCGAAGTGGATTTCGACCAGCTCGACGAGCGCACGGCGCGCAAGCTGTTCGTGGGAGCGACCCGGGCCATGCTGCGGCTGGAGCTGGTCGTTTCGCGACACGCGATGGAACATGGACTGGGGGCGCTGCTGCAGGACGTCGTCTGACAGCCGGCAGGATCTGCAGATGGCGATGGAGGTGGGCTTGGAGGCCCACTGCGCCAAGCCTATCCGGGTGCGATCGCTGATGGCGGCGGTCCGGGACGGGCTGGCAAAATCGGCCGCGCCGCGGTAACGCGATCTCTTCCCGGCGGCGCGGCGCTATTCCGTCACCTTGATCCCGGCCCGCTGGATCACCCGGTGCCACTTTTCCCCGTCGCTGCGGATCAGCGCGGCGAACTCCGCAGGCGTGTTGGCAACGACGTCGCCGCCCAGCGAGGTCATGACCTGACGCCTGACGTCCGGCGTGGAAAGAACCCTGGCCAGCGCCGCGTGCAGTTTCTGCACGACGGCGTCCGGCGTGCCTTTTGGCGCCACCAGCCCGTACCAGACGCTGGCCTCGAACCCGGGCACCCCGCTTTCGGCCACGGTGGGAATGTCGGGATAGCCGGACAGGCGCTTGTTGGATGTCACGGCCAGGACCCGCGCCTTGCCGGCCTGGACCATGGGCATGACGTCGTTGCCGAACACCATCTGGATCACGCCCGCCGCCAGTTCGTTGTTGCGCGTGGCGGTCGCCTTATAGGGCACGTGCACGGTCTGCACGCCCGCCATGTCGTTGAACAGCTCGGCCGCCAGGTGCGACGAGGTGCCGTTGCCGGACGAGCCCACGTTCAGCTTGCGCGGTTCGCGCTTGGCCAGCGCCACCAGCTCCGAAACGCTGGCGGCCGGGACACCGGCGTTTACCGCCAGGAAGAACGGCGTGGAAGCGACCACGGTGACCGGCTCGAAATCCCGCACCGGATCGTAGCGCAACTGACCGTACAGATAGGGGTTGATCGACAGCGTCGTCACCGTGGCCATCAGCAGTGTGTAGCCGTCGCCCGGCGATCGGGCGACTTGCTCGGCGGCCAGCATGGTGCTGGCGCCGGGTCGGTTCTCGACGATGACCGTCTGGTGCAGTTCGTGGCCCAGCCGGTCGGCCACGATGCGAGACAGCTGATCTGCCGCCCCGCCGGGCGCGTGCGCGCAGATGATGCGCAAGGGCTTGTCGGGATACTCCGCCGCCGCGGGCAGCGCCGCGCACGAGAACACACATACGGAAAGCAGGCACATCCGCCTGGCGAAAAGGGTGCGAACCGTCATGATCGGTGTCTCCGGAATGGCTGTTATCGTGAGAGCCCGCCCGCTCGGCCGGAACGCACCGCGCGGGCCGGCCGGGTGCGAAATGCGGGCCGACGAAGACGGCATCGGCATCCGGCCAGGGTCAGCCCCTAATGTGTTGAATAAGCGATGCGGGCACAATCCATTTAAGCTCATGGGAGCGTGAGTTTTCATCACAAACGATGCGCCGTCTGCCCCCCTTGAACGCCATACGCGCCTTCGAAGCCGCCGCCAGGCATCTGAGCTTCACCAAGGCCGCCAGTGAGCTTTGCGTCACGCACGGCGCCGTCAGCCGGCAGGTCGCGGCGCTCGAACACCACCTGGGCCTGCAGCTGTTCCGCCGGCTCAACCACCAGATACAGCTCACCGACGAGGGCCGCACGCTGCTGGCCGAGGTCGGCCCGGCGCTCGACCGCATCGCCCTGTCCACCTATGCGCTGACCCGCAAGGCCGGCCGGGTGGTGCTTTCGATCAACGCTCCACCCACGTTCACGATGAAATGGCTGATTCCGCGCATGTCGGGCTTTCAGCGCCGGCATCCCGAGGTGGAATTGCGCCTGACCACCAGCATCGCGCCGGTGGAGTCCATGGCGTTGCCCGAACTCGATGCGGTGATCCGCCGGCTGCCCGCGCCGCTGGCCCGTTTCGACAGCCGCGAATTCCTGCGCACCAACCTCGTGGCGGTATGCGCGCCCGAGATCCTCGAGCGCGCGTCCATCCGCGGCAGCCAGGACCTGGCGCGGCATACGCTGATCAACGCGTCCACGCATCCGCATGCCTGGGAACAATGGTTCGCGGCGGCCGGCCTGGAAGCGATCACGCCGGGCGGGCTGCTGATGTTCGAGGAGATGTACTTCGCGCTCCAGGCCGCGGTCGATGGTCTGGGCATCGCGCTGGTGCCGGAGCCGCTGGCGGTGGACGACATCGCCGCGGGAAGGCTGGCGGCGCCGCTGGGCGCACCGCGCGTCTACGACCCGAGCTACTACCTGATCGCGTCGCCGCACACCACCCACCGGGCGCTGCTGGACGACTTCACCGAGTGGCTGTGCGAGCAGGGCGACGAATCCGATCGCCTGTGCGTCGAGGTGCTGGGCCAGCGGCATCGCCGCTAAGGCCATGCGTCGGCGGACACGCGGGTCGTGCCGGCGCGACACGCGCTACACGCTTTCCGGCGGCTCGCGATAGGGCACGGCCTGCTTGCTCATCCGCCAGATCATGCGCGCCGAGGGCACGGCGCGCTCTTCCAGCAAATGGCCGACCAGGCCGCCGGCGCGCGACACCACCGAATAGCAGCGCATCGCCTCGACCGGGATACCGATCTCCAGGAACAGCGCGCCCATCGCGCCGGTGGCGTTGATGGTCAGGTGGCGGCCGTAGACGCGATCGACCACCCCGCCCAGTTGCTCCAGTAGCGCCACGTAGCGGCCGGCCTGGCCGGCCTCGCGGGCGACCTGCAGCAGGCGCGGCGTGCGCGGATCGTCGGGCTTGTGCGTGGCATGGCCGAAACCCGGCGCTGGCAGGCGCTGTCCGCGCAACCGGGCGACGCGCGTCTCCATGGCCTGCTCCAGCTCCTCGGCCGGCGCCGCGGCCTCGATCTCCAGCAACAGGCGCGCGCAATTCTCGGTCGTGCCCGCGAACACGCTGCCGATGGCCAGCAACCCGCTCGCCACCGCCACCTGCGGCTCCTCCGGCACGCTATCGGCCATCAGCCGGGCGATCACGGCGCTCGGCGTCAGCCCATGCTCCATCAGCGTCACTAGGCACGCATCCAGCACCCGCACCTGCCCCGCCTGCGGCATGCGCCCGCAAGTCAGGAAATACAGCATCTCGGTGAAGCTGCAATGCCCCACCAGCTCATTGATCAGGTCCTTGCCCCGCACCCGCACCGACGTCGCATCCGAATACCCCGTATGCGTATAAGGCCCCTCGGCACCCCGGTCAGCCATCACGACTCCCTTTTCCGTTCGTCCCTCATTAGCCACGCGATGCACTGTATGGTTTCCCAGGGCACCGCGGATCCGGCTTTGCCGGTCCGCCAGTGCCGCCCCTTGAGGGGCGCGGCGTAGCCGCGTAGAGGTGGGCTTCCCTTCCGGTCCGCCAGTGCCGCCCTCTGGGGGCCGCGCGTCAGCGCGTAGGGGAGGTCATCTCCAGGGCTATACCAGTTTTGCGTAGCCCACCAAGGTCTTGCCGAACTGCGACTCGCACTGGGCATGGCCATCGTCGTCGATGGAGACCTTCAACTCGTCGCCGGGGCAGACCGGGGCAACGAACTTGACCGAGATCTCGCCGCGAGTGTGCCAGTCCTTGCCGTACTTGCGCGCGGCCAGGTCGGCCACGTAGCCCAGGTACATCAGGCCGTGCCCGAGCGTACCGCGAAAGCCGCGCGCTTTGGCGTATTCGTCGTCGTAGTGCAGGATGTCGTTGTCGCCGTTCAGGCGGCCGTAGGCGTCGAACATTTCCTGGGTCTGCGGGATGGTGCGTTCCATGGCGTCCTCATTCGGGAAAGGCGGAGGTGTGTACGATGCTGGTCAGTTTCTGGCCGTCGGCGCGGCGGAAGTCGACCGAATAGCAGATGTACTTGCGGCCCTTCTTCTCGTACTTGTCTTCGAGCCGGCCCGAGCCGATGACTTCGGTTTCCTCGTCGGCCCAGATCGGGTGATGGAAGGAGAAGGTATTGCCGATCATGATGCCGCCCTGCTGCGGCGGATATTTGCGGTACATCACCGCCATCAGGTAGACCGCCACCACATTGGGCGGCGCGGCGCGGCGGCCGTCGATCACGTAGGCTTCGGGCGTGCCGCTGACCACCGACAGGTATTCGTCGATCACGTCCGGCGTGATGGTGAAGCGCAGTTCGGGAAACTCCGCGCCGATCTGCCAATCCTTGAACAGGGCGGCGGGCAGGTCCCCTTCGCGGGGCTTGACTTCGCTGGGTCGCGTCATGCTGGTCCTCCTTCGGAAATGACACGTTGTTGAACGAGCTGGTCGATGGCGGCATCGTCGTAGCCGCACAGGCGCCGCAGCGTGGCGCGCGAGTCCGCGCCCAGCGCCGGGGGATAGGACAGGGGTTCGGCCCCCGCGTACTTGAAGGGATTGCCCAGGAAGCGCAAGGTCTTGCCCGAGCGCGGATGTGGCAGTTCCTCGACCATGGCGCGCAGCCGGGCGAGCGGCTGCTCGACCGCGTCGGCGACGCTGTTCACCGGCGCCGCCGGCACGCGCGACGCGAACAAATGCTCGGCCCACTCGGTCGAGGCGCGCGCGGCGAATACCTCGTTCAGGATGGCGGTCAGCGCCTCGACGTTCTCCACCCTGTCCTTGGCCAGCTTGAAGCGCGGATCCTCGGCAAGATCGGTGCGGCCGATGGCCGCGCAAAAGGTCTGCCAGAACTGCTGGCCGGTCGGCGAGACCGCGATGAAGCGGCCGTCCAGGCACGGGTAGATGTCGCTGGGCGCGATGACCGGGTGGCGCGCGCCGTTGGCGGTTGGCACCTCCCCAGACAGGAAATAGTTTTGCGCCTGCCAGGTCAGCAGCGCGAGCTGGCAATCCAGCAGCGAGACCTGCACCAGATCGCCGCGGCCCGACTTGAGCGCCTTGAGCATGCCGCCCACGCAGGCCAGCGCGAGATACAGCCCGCCCGCCAGGTCGGCGATCTGGTAGCCCACCCGCACCGGCCGGCCGCCGGGCTCGCCCGTCACGCTCATCACGCCGCTGAGCGCCTGAACGATCAGATCGAAGGCCGGCGCGCTGGCATAGGGGGGCTGGTCATGCAGGCCGATCAACTGGGCGATGCACAGCCGGGGGTTGATGGCCAGCAAGGTGTCGCGGTCCAGCCCCAGCCGCCTGGGCACGTCGGGCGCGAAGCCGTAGAGCACGGCGTCGCTGCGGCGCACCAGATCGTAGAACACCTCGCGGCCCTTCGGGTTCTTGAGATCCAGCGCCAGGCTGGACTTGCCCCGGTTGACCGACAGGAAAAAGCCCGGGTCGCCCTCGAACTCCATGGCATGGCGCGACACCTGGCGCGCCATGTCGCCTTCGAGCGGCTCGATCTTGATGACCTCGGCGCCGAGCTGCGCCAGCAACTGGCCGGCGAACGGGCCGCCGAGCACCCAGGTCAGGTCCAGGACAGTGAATGATGAAAGCATGCTCTCTCCGTGCTCCGGCACGATGGCTTGCCGGTGGAGAGATCATGCGCAGGGCGGACGCCGCGCTCAATCGAATAAGTCGGGGAGGGGCGTGAGGAAAACTCACGTGGAGGGGCTGGCGGCCTCGTGCCCGGCAGCGGAGCGAAAGTCTTCAATCCACCGTCGCGCCCGACTCCCTCACCACCGCCCCCCGCTTGGCGATCTCGCTCCGGATGAAGCGGCTGAAGGATTCGGGCGAATCGCCCACGGGCTGCATGACTTGAGCCAAGGCTATTGAAGAGTTCGCCGGCAATGTGCATCGAGGTGCCATTGCCGGCCGAACCGCGATTCACCTTGCCCGGATGCTTGCGGACGTAAGCCAGGAACTCGCCCATATTGGACACCGGCACGGTGGTCGGATTGACCAGCAGCACCAGCGGATAGGACACCACCTGGGAGATTGGCGCGAAATCCTTCAACGCGTCGTAATTGAGCTTGCGATACAGCGCGGGATTGATGCCATGCGTGCTGACTGAACCCATCAGCAGCGTGTAGCCGTCGGGCTCGGCGCGCGCGACGGTCTCGGAGGCGATCACGCCGACGCCCCCTCCGCGGTTCTCCACGATGAAAGGAACTCCCATGTCCTGCGACAGCTTTTCCCCAAGCAGCCGTGCGACCAGATCGGTCGGGCCGCCGGGCGCGGCGCCGACGATGATGCGCACGGCTTTGGAGGGATAACCATTCTGGGCCGGCGCGGGACCGGCGAACGCGATGGCGCAGGCAAGCGGGACGTAGCGTAGCAGGGAATGCATGAAGATCTCCTCGTCGCCAGGCGGCGGTTGCGCCGGGCTGGTGGCACGCCTGGGGCTAGGGCGGCCACGTGCGCGTGGAGCTGGAGGACAACCTGTACCTGTCGCAAGGCGTGCAGGCCCGCAGCAACGCGGAACTGGTCGAGCGCGCGGTGCAGATCCTGCACGCGCTCGACATGGACCCGGCCGCGCCCGACGAGGCGCGGCGCCTGATCGGCCTGCCGCCGCGATGACCACGGAAGAACCGTTGCGCGTCGCGCTGGCGCAGGTGCGGCCGGGTCCGGACCGTGCCGACGACGTCGAAACCGCCGTGCGCAACCTCGCGCGGGAGCTGGACATGTGGGTGCTGCTGGGCTCGCTCGTGGTTCCCGACGGACCGCGCCACATGTTCAACCGCAGCCTGCTGTTCGATGCCGCAGGCCGCCTGGCCGCCCGCTACGACAAGCTCCACCTGTTCGACGCCACGCTGGCCGGCGCGCGCATCTTCGTGGTCCCCCGCCCGCGCCACCGGCGCCGCCCACTGGCATGCGCTGCTGCGCGCCCGCGCCATCGAGAACGGCGCCTTCGTGCTGGCGCCCGCGACCTGCGGCGACAGCCCCGGCGGCCGGGCCAGCTACGGCCACAGCCTGGCGCTGGGCCCCTGGGGCGACACGCTGGGCGAACTGGGCGACGAGCCCGACTGCCTGACCGTGCCGCTGGACCTGGCCGCCGTGACCCGGGTCCGCGCGGAGCTGCCCGGCCTGTCCCACGAGCGCGCGTTCAGCCTGCGGCTGGCGGGCCCTTCCCCACTTGTTCCCTCCGACGGAATGCCTCATGACACAACCGCATGAACAGCGCTCGCCCGCCCGGCCGAGCCAGCCCCCGAACCTTCGCTCGCGCTACGTCGATGCCGCCGCCATGGCCTGGCACCCGACGGACTTCCCCGGCATCGACATGAAGATCCTGTATGCCGATGCCGACAGCGGCATGTCGACCATCCTGTTCCGGATGGCGCCCGGTTCGGTCGTGCCCCTGCACGAGCACACGGCGCTGGAGCAAACCTACATCCTGTCCGGACGCCTGGTGGACGACGAGGGCGAGGTGGGTCCGGGGGGCTTCGTCTGGCGGCCGGGCGGCAACATCCACATCGCCCGCGCCCCGGAAGGGGCGACCTTCCTCTCGGTCTTCATGAAGCCCAACCGCTTCTTCGGCGGGGCGAAGTTCTTCACCGAGTGATGCCCGCGCGTCATGCCGCCGGCGGGGTCTCGCCGCGTGGCGCCTTGTAGCGGTTGTAGCCCCACAGGTATTGCTCGGGACAACGCCGGATCATGGCCTCCATGCCGGCATTGACCCAGGCGGCCTGGTCTTCGGCCGTCTCGGGCACCGGGCCGGGTAGCCGCACGAAATGGACCTTCCAGCCCTGCCCGCCGGGCAGTCGCTCGCCCGCCGCCAGCACCACGGCGGCGCCGGTCTGCGCCGCCAGCCGGCCGGGCAGCACCATGCTGAAAGCGGGTTTGCCGAAGAACGGCGCCCAGACGCCTTCGCCGTTGCCGGGCACCTGGTCCGGCAGGATGCCGATGGCCTCGCCACGGCGCAGGGCCCGCACCAGCTGGCGCACGCCCTGCAGGTTGGCGGGCGCGGTGTCCAGGTTCGGACCGCGCCGGCCGCCCTCGACCAGCTGCGATACCCAGGCCTTGCGCGGCGGCCGGTAAAGCACCGTGATGGGGCCGCCCCGGTGGGCGTAGTAACGCGCCGCGACCTCGAAGCAGCCCAGGTGCGGCGTCAGGAACAGGATGCCCTTGCCCTCGTCCAGCGCGCCCTGCACCGCGTCCCAGTCGTCGGTGCGGCACTCGGCCAGCGCCCGGTCGGGACGGAACCAGACGCGCGGGATCTCCAGCGCGCCCTCCCCCGCGGCGGCGGCCGAGCGGCGCGCGAAATCCTCGCCTTCATAGCCGCCCAGGGCGGCGTTGGCGCGCAGGCGCGCGGCATAGTCGGCGGAACTGCGATACACCAGCAGCCCCAGGCAGCGCCCCAGGCGGTGCAGCCAGCCCAGCGGCAGCCGCGCGAGCAAACGATAGAAAGTCAGCAGCATCGAACGATCCGAACCTCGAAGAACAGGCCCCGCGGCCACGTTGCCGGCTGGGGGGTGGGCTCCATCGGGATTTTCCCCTAAAATGGAAAAGATCGCCGAGTTAACAGACAACTTGCGGGGCGATCGCGGCGCCGGCCCGTCCGGTGCGCGCATAAATGCCGCTAAAGCGTCGCTGCTCGCCACAGGTCCAAGACCCAGCAACGTGCAACACGCCGCGGAACCGATAGCCGGCGTGCCTGCCGGTCAGCTTTCAAAGGACTATCGAGTGGCCAATTCCTACCTCTTCACTTCGGAATCCGTCTCCGAGGGACACCCGGACAAAGTCGCCGACCAGATCTCGGACGCCATCCTGGACGCCCTGCTGGCGCAGGATCCGACTTCGCGCGTCGCCGCCGAAACGCTGTGCAATACCGGCCTGGTGGTGCTGGCGGGCGAAATCACCACGCGCGCCAACGTCGACTACATCCAGGTCGCGCGCGACACCATCAAGCGCATCGGCTACGACGACACCGCCTACGGCATCGACTACAAGGGTTGCGCGGTGCTGGTGGCCTACGACAAGCAGTCGCCCGACATCGCCCAGGGCGTGGACCGCGCCTCGGACGACTACCTGAACCAGGGCGCGGGCGACCAGGGCCTGATGTTCGGCTACGCCTGCACCGAAACGCCCGACCTCATGCCCGCCCCGATCTGGTATGCGCACCGCCTGGTCCAGCGCCAGAGCGAACTGCGCAAGGACGGCCGCCTGCCGTGGCTGCGTCCCGACGCCAAGTCGCAGGTCACCTTCCGCTACGCCGACGGCAAGCCGGTCGAGGTCCACACCGTGGTGCTCTCCACCCAGCATGCGCCCGAAGTCAGCCAGGAAACCATCCGCGAAGCGGTCATCGAGGAGATCATCAAGAAGACCTTCCCCGACGGCCTCATCACCGACAAGACGCGCTACCTGGTCAACCCCACCGGCCGCTTCGTCATCGGCGGCCCGCAGGGCGACTGCGGCCTGACCGGGCGCAAGATCATCGTCGACACCTACGGCGGTGCATGCCCGCACGGCGGCGGCGCCTTCTCGGGCAAGGATCCGTCCAAGGTGGACCGCTCGGCCGCGTACGCCGCCCGCTACGTGGCCAAGAACATCGTCGCCGCGGGCCTGGCCGCGCGCGCGCAGATCCAGGTCAGCTACGCCATCGGCGTGGCCGAGCCCATCAACATCACGGTCGACACCTACGGCACCGGCGTCATCCCCGACGACCAGATCGCCAAGCTGGTGCGCGAGCACTTCGACCTGCGTCCGAAGGGCATCGTCAACATGCTGGACCTGCTGCGTCCGATCTACCAGAAGTCGGCCGCCTACGGCCACTTCGGCCGCGCCGAACCCGAGTTCAGCTGGGAAGCCACCGACAAGGCGGCGGCGCTGCGCGCCGTGGCGCGCTGACGAGATCCGAGGGTAGGCGACCGTAACCTCGACTCGTCAACGCCCGCGGCTCCCTGCGGCGCAATTTTTTTGTCGCCAGGCCGTTCCAAGACAAAAAAACGCCCCCCCCCCCCGGGGGGGTAGCGACGGCCTGCAAGGCCTGGCATGGGGGCGTTTTGTGAGCCTCCAGCCATCGCCGCAGGGAATACCTATGCCTTGCGCATGCAATTTTCAACATAATCGGCGCTGCCTATCATGCCCCCACAGTCATTGAATTTTGGGAGACATGATGGGCAATACCATGACGCCGGCCACCGGCGCCCTAGTCGACGACCGGCTGGATCAAGGCATATTCCGGGTCAATCGGCGGGCATTCACCGACCCGGACACGTTCGAGCGCGAAATGCGCGAAATCTTCGAGCGCCGCTGGGTCTACCTCTGCCATGAAAGCCAGTTGCCGGAGCCGGGATCTTACGCAACCACGTACGTCGGCCGACAGCCTGTCGTCGTAATCCGGCAGCGTGACGGCAGTGTCAAAGCATTCCTCAACGCCTGCCCGCATCGAGCTTCGATACTGCTGCCACTCGCGCAGGGCAAAGCAAAAAGCGCCGTAACCTGCCGCTTCCACGGCTGGGTATTCGGACTGGACGGCGCCTGCCAGAAGATCAAGTCCGAAGAGCGCGGCAATTACCCGGCCGATCACGATCGGGAACACTATGGACTGAAGTCCCTGGCACGCGTGGACGATTATCGAGGCTGGATATTCGGCAGCCTGGCCGAAAACGTACCGGCGCTCACAGATCACCTGGGGGCGGCAACAACCTTCATGGATATGCTGGCAGACCAGTCGCCACATGGCCTGGAATTGCTACGCGGCAAATCCACCTACGTCGTTCGTCACAACTGGAAAATCGAAGCAGAAAATGTCAACGACGGTTATCACGTCCCGACCGTGCATCGCGTCTTCAATACGACCATTGTCCAACGCGAGGCGCGAGGCGGTTACGACGGCCTGTTGGGCACGGAGACCGGCCGCATCCGAGGAGTCGTGAAGACGGGCGGCTACGACCTCGGCAACGGCCATATGTTGACCTGGGCCGACCGCGCCTCTCCACATGTCGCCCCCATCTATCCGGAAACGCAAGCGCTTGAGCAACGCTTCCCCGGAACGAAGAGCCACTGGATACTCCGGCGCGGCCGCAACTTGATGATCTTCCCGAATCTGGTCCTGAACGACCTCGCATCCACTCATCTTCGTACCTTGCGGCCACTGGGACACGATAGGACCGAGATCAATCTCTGGTGTATCGCACCGCGCGGAGAAACCTCCGAGGCACGTGCAGCCCGACTGCGCAAATTCGAAGATTTCTTCCTGGTGACCGGCATGGCTACCTCGGATGACGTAGTTTCGCTCGACGCTGCTCAAGAAGGCGCCAACGGCCTGGCGCAAGAATGGCATGACTACGTGCGGGGTCTGGCCAGCAGCATGAACGGCCCCGACGACGAAGCGCTCGCCTTGGGCATCGAGCCCATCGCCAGTGAGACGAGCTGGGATCACGACACGCCGTTCTATGGCTTTTATCGACACTGGCTTTCGGCAATCGGGGGGGCTGCACAATGAATCCGCTCGATGAGGTAACTGCCTTTCTTCTGAAGGAAGCCTCGTACCTGGACAAGCGTCAATGGGACGATTGGCTGAATTTGTTCGACGACGATGCCGTGATCTGGATGCCTGCATGGGCCAGCGAGGAAGAATTGACCAGCGATCCCGCTACGGAGCTTTCGCTGCTTTACCTGACCGGCAAGGGCGAGATTCGGGATCGGATCTTCCGAATCGAGTCCGGAGACTCATTCGCGTCGTTTCCGCTGGACCGCACTGTCCGTATCACGTCCAACATCCAGCTCGAAGTCGAAACCGAAAATGTCCTGCGCGTTCACAGCAACTGGTCGAACCATGCTTTCGGATCACGCGGGCAACGCATACTCGCCGGGACCTGCCGCCATGATCTGGCGCGCGAGAACAACACATTGGTAATCGTACGCAAGGTCATGAAACTGATCGACGACCGCATCGATGGTCCCATCGATCTCTATCACATTGGATAACCGCATGCCGACTGTCAACTTCGTATTCGAAGACGGCGTCATGCGCAGCATCCAGGCGCTATCCGGTGAAACGCTTTATTCGGCTGCTCTGCGCAATCGCATAAGGCTCGAGACTGATTGTCTGGAAGGCGCGTGTGCAACCTGCAAAATGCGCTGCGCCGACGGCAACTGGGATCACGGCGACGTCTCCGCCGACGCACTGTCGCCCGCTGAAGCAGAGGCTGGCATGCTGCTGGCCTGCCAAGCGCGGCCGCTGGGAGACTGTGTGATCGAGGTGCCGTACGCTGCGCGGTTCGCCCTGAGCGGTGCGGCGGTAAAAGAATTCGAGGCCCGGGTCGTTGCCGTGGAGCGGACGGGAGCTTCGGTCTTCCGGCTCGATCTCGAAACTGCGGAGCAGCCGCTTTCGTACTTGCCAGGCCAGTACGCCCATCTGCAAGTGCCCGGCACATCGCTATGGCGCAGCTATTCGTTCGCCACGCCATGCACCAGCCATGGCCCGCTGCAGTTCTTCATCAGAGCGCTGCCCGGCGGTGCGATGAGCGAATACCTCCAGCGCGCCAAACCAGGCGATCTCATGCTAGTTGCCGGACCATTCGGACATTTCTACCTACGTCGGCCTGCCGGGCGAATAGTGATGGTTGCCGGCGGAACCGGGCTGGCACCGATGCTTGCCATGCTGGCGTCTCCAGTGCTTGAAGAGACGGCCCCGCAGGTGGACTTGTACTTCGGCACCCGTACGCAGGCCGATTTGTTCGGGCTGGACCGGCTCGACGTGTTGGCGGCTGCGTTGCCGGGCCTGAGCATCCATCTGGTACCCACCGAGACCAGCCCCGGCTGGCAAGGTAAATCTGGACTCGTGACTGACCATGTCCGAACTGCTACGGATGGCCCCTGCGACGCCTATCTTTGCGGCCCGCCGGGCATGCTGGATGCAGCCCAGGAACGGTTAACGCAATGGCAGGGCGGGCCGCTTCGTATCTTCACCGAAAAATTTCTGCCCAGCTGACCGGCAGGCATACCAACAAGAGGAGACGCACATGTTTGAAAGAATACTTGGCATGACCCTGCTGATTGGCAGTGTTTGTCTCGCGCCCGTGGGGGCGAGCGAATTCCCGGCCAAACCGATACGGATGCTGGTCACCACGACAGCCGGCGGTCCGCTCGACACTTTTTCGAGAACGATCGCTGCCGGCATGTCACAGTCATTGCGGCAATCCGTCGTAGTCGAGAATCTGCCAGGAGCCGGAGGCAACATCGCCGCGCAGGCGCTAGCCCGGGCACAGCCCGATGGCTACACCCTATTGATGGCAGTGGACACCACCGTGACCGTCAATCCAAGCTTATATACGGGGCTGCCGTTCGATCCACGCGACGACCTGGTGCCGATATCCATCCTCGCCACCAACGAGCACACACTGATTGTGCATGAGAAGCTGCCCGCAGCCACTCTCGCCGAACTCGTCGGGTTGTCCAAGCAACGCCCCATCTCGTACTCGACTGCGGGAGTCGGCAGCCCCGCCCATTTGGCCATGGCAAGCTTGCAGCAAGTGACCGGATTGCGCGGCATCCACGTCCCCTACAAAGGGGCCGTGCAATCAATTACTGATGTCGCGGCAGGACGCGTCGACGCCTCGTTCGTTGTGACGGCGGGTGCGATGCCACATATCACCGCGAAACGGGTCAGGCCTTTGGCATCTTCGGGCCACGAACGTTCGGCGCTGCTGCCCGAAGTGCCGACAGTCGCAGAACTCGGCTATCCCGGCTACGAGGTCGCCTTTGCTTTCGTATTGTTCGCACCACGCAATGTTCCAAACCAGACGATGCAGCTATTGAGCGCAAAGGCAATAGAAGCCCTGCGGACGCCCGAGGCGGTCGAACGCCTGCGTTCCAACGACTGGCGTGCCGCGGGCCTCGATCCCGCGTCCTCCCGTTCCTGGCTCGACCGCACCCGGGCACACTGGAAAGCAGTGGCCGAACAGGCGGATATGCGCGCCGACTGAACTCATGAACCCGACATGGGCAGGCTAGAATACGCGCCAACGTCACTCGCTCCCTTGAGATGGACCTGCGGCAGCTGAAATACCTGGTGCGAATCGTGGAATGCGGCAGCTTTTCGGCTGCCGCACGCCAATTGGGCATGGTCCAACCCAGCCTATCGAAACAGATTGCGCTGCTCGAATCCGAATTGCACGCGCAGTTGCTCACACGGAACGCCCGCGGCGTACGCCTCACACCCGCGGGGATACGGGTGTTGAATCACGCCCAGGCAATGCTGCGTCAGGAACGGGAACTGTTGAGCGCGGCGCGCGAGCTGCCAAGCATACCGGCCGGCATCGTCGCGCTGGGGGTGCTGCCGAGCCTTGCACAGTCGCTCGGTGTGCCGCTGGTAGCCCACATATTGAAAAAATGGCCCCAGGTCCAGTTCCAGGTCGTCGAAGCACCGACCGCCTCGATTCTGGAAGGGGTGCACCGCGGCAACCTTGACCTGGGCCTGATCACGGCCGACACACCACCCGCCGATACCCGGTCCATCCGTTTGCGGGCCGAACGTTTCTTCTTTGTTTCGTGCAGTACCGAGAATGATTCCGACATTTCACTGGCGGCTCTGGCCGGCCAAGCTCTGGCACTGCCAGTCAAGGGCAACGCGATCCGCGATCAGATAGACCGGTCCTTCAACACCATTGGTCACCAGGCGAAAGTGGTGGCGGAATTCGAATCCGTCATTTCACTCCTGGTGGCGGCATCATCGGGCGCCATCTCGACCATCGTGCCCGCATGCGCGCTCGGAATCCACGGAGGTTTGGGTGCTGCTCATGCCCGTCGCATCGTGAAGCCCGCTTTGTCGCGCACGCTGTGGCTGTGTGCATCATCCATTCTGCCGATGTCGGCAGCGGCGGCGGCCCTGTTCGACGAAGTCCCCAGAGTGGCGCGGGCGAGATCAGCGCGCTGACGACGCAGACCGCCGGCTCGGCGCTACGATGCGCCGAGCACCTCGTCCAGCACCTTTGCCGCGCGCTCCGGCTCGTCGTACTGCACGTTGTGCCCCGCCCCGGGAATCACATGGTAGGTGGTCTGGGGCGGCAGTTTTTCCCTGATGAGCGGGCCCAGGCCGCCGGGGTTGAATCGTTCCTCTTCCCCCCACACCAGCGCGACCGGCTGGGTCAGGGCCCGCAGCTTCCCGGCCAGCTCCGCCCGTTCCGCGGCGGACACGCCGCTGCGGGCCTGCAGCAGGCGACGCTGCACGTCCATCAACCCAGGACGGGCGACGAGCCGCATGCGCTGCTCCACCTGCCGATCGTGGCTCGCGGGGCAATTGCTCATCAACCGCACCAGCGCCCGCATGTTGTCCCGAGACGGGATGTCGACGATACGCGCGATCTGCTCGATGCCCGGCGACCGATAGGCGAGTCCATATGTGCCTCCCCCCGGCGCGATCAGCACCAGGTGGCTGATCGATTCCGGGCGCGCGGCGGCGACGGCGGCGGCAACGGCGGCCCCCATCGAATGGCCCACGAGCGCAACCCGTCCGAGGCACAGCGTATCCATCAGCTCGATGACGCGCTGCGCAAGCATGTTGCCGCCGTAGTCGATATCCGGCACATCGCTGTAGCCGAACCCGAGGTGGTCGGGCGCCAGATATTGCCGCTGCCCGGAGCAGGCCGCGACGAACGGAGTCCAGCCCTCGCCGCAGGTGCCCGGGCCGCCGCCATGCAGCAACAGGACCGGCGGGCCGTTTCCCTGGACCCGGACGAACATTTTCGAGCCGGCCACCGCCACGTGCAGCCCTACCCAGGGCGACTCAGTTTTCATCGTCGGCAAGCCTCCGTTCGTGGCGGGCAGGCTCGGCCAGCACGATGTCCAGGGTGTCGTAGATGCTGCGCAGGCGGGGATTGGGAGCATCCCACGACACGGCGATGGCGCCGGCCGGGCAATCGGGCACGCACAAGAAGCATACGTGGCAGTCGTCCGGATACACGACGCGGACACGGCCGCTTTCCGGATCCGGCTGGAAGACCCCGGTGGGGCAGGCATCCAGACATCGCCGGCAGTCGGTGCAGACGCTCGCGTCGAGCGTGACGGGGCGTACGTTCGTGTCAGTCATAGTCGGCAGGGTCGTACGTGCCGGCAAAGATGGCGGCGATGGGGCTGGGGCTGGGGCGGCGAGGCTTGGGGCGGCGCTGCAGCGCGAACCGGTCGATCCGGATCGGAATGCGCTCGAGCCTGTCGCCGGCCGGCGTGCGGCTGATGCCATGCAGGCAGAACCAGTTCTCGTCATCGGTTTCGGGGTGGTCGGAACGGTAGAACTGCTCCCGGCTTTCGGTGCGGTCGAGCGCGCAGCGGTAGAGCATCAGGCAGTTCTCGGCGATGTTGCGCGCTTCGTGCACCTTGATCAGTTGATGGACGTTCGCGGCGCCCGCCGCCAGCGCGTCGGCGTGCAGTTCGAGCGAGCGGCCGATCAACCGTTCCAGTTTGGCCTGGTGGAGGTCCATCGACTCGACGATGGAGCCGCCCAGCATACCGAGGCGATCGTGCAGCGCGTCCGCGCCCGGACCCGCGCCGGCGTGCGCCAGAGGGCCGACCGCCCGGTGCGCGAGCTGCTCGAGCGTGGCCGCTGGAATGGCCGGCAGCGCGCTTTGCCGGGCCTCCCGGGCGGCATGTTCGCCGGCGTAGTAGCCGGAGTTCATGGCAAACGCGGTGGGGGCGCCCGCGCTGGCATGCGTGCCGGTGGCCGGATTCTTGGCGGTGGCGCCGGCCGCGTACAGGCCGGGCAGCGTCGTGCGGCAGTGGATGTCGATTTCCACGCCGCCGCGGCCGCCGCTCCACAGGCCCCAGGTCGGCTCGATGGGAATCGGATGGACCCGGGGATCGGCAATGCGGTCCGACAGCAGCACGGTGCCGCCGCTGGCCATGGACATGCCGCGCAGATCCGTCCAGTACGATTCGTCGCAGTGGCGCAGGTCCAGGCATACCGGTCCGTTGCCGTCCACGACCTCCTTGACGAAAGCCGCCACCACTCGCGACAGTTCGCTGCGCTCGAAGCGCACCGGGTCGTAGCGCTCCATGAAGCGCTGGCCGAGCCGGTTGATCAGCCTGGCACCATGCGCGATGGCGACGTTGTAGCTGCCCAGGTTGTAGCGTTTCATCAGCACGGAAAACGTGCCGCCGAAGGAGAACTCCAGATCGAGCAACCGCGCGCCGGCGCGCGCGGCCATCGCGACGCCGTCCCCGGTATCGTTGTCGACGTGGTGCACGCCCTTCATGCTGAGCTGGCCCGTGGCCACGATCGTCCGCTTGGCACGAAAAGCCATGCACCGGCCGGTCTTGACGTCGAAGCCGAATGCGCCGGCGACCGCGCCGCCGGTGGGGTAGGCGCCATCGCTCGAGATCAGCTCGGTCACGCAACAGCGGTCGACGATACGCACGCCGCGCGCCATCGCTTGCCGCCGCAGCGCCTCCATGGCCTGCTTCGGGCTGTACTGCATGCAGCGGACCGCCACCATGCCGCGGCTGGAAAACTGCCGGATGGCGCCTCGATCGTCCCGCGATATGGGCACGCCCCACTGCGCGAGTTCGGCGACGCGCTGCCGCTGTCCCTCCAGCAGCTTGCGCGTCCAGTCCTGGTCGCACATGTAGTCGCCGCGCTCGACGAATTCGCGCACCCATTCGTCCAGGTCGTCGCCGGGCAGCGGACAGGTCGTCACGCCGCCCGACATCGTCGAGGCGCCGCTACGGCTCACATAGGCTTTCTCGACGAGAACGACCCGCGGGACGGATTCGGCCGCTCGCAAGGCGGCCCAGGCGCCGGCGAAGCCGCCGCCGACCACCAGCACGTCGGCGTCAATCGAATCGATGGGATACATGGAAATTCCGGCGGGTGAAAGATGGGATCGGCATCGTGCGCGGGTCTATTCCGTTTTCACTCCGGTGACCCGGATGACGCGCGCCCAACGCTCCCGCTCTTCCCGCATCACTTCGTTCATCTCGGCAGGCGTGCTGCCTACGGCCTCGATGCCGTTCAGCTTGTCGATCCGCCCCGCGAACTCCGGATGCTTGAGCGCCTCGGCGATATCGGCCGAAATCTTGTTCACGATCCCGGCCGGCGTGCCGGGCGGCGCGACGACGCCGGTCCACAGGGTGGAGAGAAAGCCGGGCAGGGTTTCAGCGACCGTCGGCACGTCGGGCAGGGCGTCGCTGCGGGCAGCTCCGGCAACGGCGAGAATGCGCAGCTTGCCCGCCTGGATGCTGGTCAGCGCGTGGCCCATGGCATCGAACAATACGTCGACCTCGCCGGCTTGCAGGGCGGTGGACGCCGGCGTGATGCCCTGATACGGGACGTTGACACCCTTGATGCCGCTCATCTCGAACAGCAGCTCGTTGGACAAGTGGGCCGTGCTGCCGAATCCCGTCGACGCGAAATTGAGCCGCCCCGGATTGGCCTTGGCGTAGTCGATCAACTGCCGGATATTGGTGAAAGGCGTCTTGGGGTTGGCCACCACGACCACCGTGCTGCGCGTGACCACGGCAACCGGCGCCAGGCGGTCCGGATCGAAGGCGAGCTTGGGATTCAGAAGTTTGGCGATGACCAGCGGCGCCTGGGGCGTGAACAATAGCGTGTGGCCGTCGGGGTCGGACCTGAACACCGATTCGGTGCCGATATTGCCCGATGCGCCCGCCCGATTGTCCACGATCACCGACTGGCCCCATTTTTCCTGCAGCCGTCCGGCCAGCAACCGCGCCAGCGTATCCGTCAGGGCGCCGGGCGGAAAGGGCACGACGATCTTGACGGGCTTGGAAGGGTAGTGCTGAGCATGGGCCGGCAGGACGACTGCCGCGGCTGCCAGCAGCAGCCCCCGGAAAAGAATGCGCTTCATCTGTTGTCTCCTGTGTGCCGGTGAAAAGGCTTCGACCCGGTCTCGAAATTACATTTATATCAAATGATTTAATATCAATTTAATTCCGCGACTCATGCTCGTCAAGCCTTGGCCAGCCGGGAGCAACGGACGAGGCGAGCTGGTATAACAAGGCGTTCCGCCAGCAACCCTCGTTCATCCCGATCCATGACCCCTCCTCGTCGAAGCAGGCAGACCGGACCCCGGCCCGAAGCCGCCGACCCGCAACTGCCTTACATGGAGTTGCCCTCCGCCAGCCGCTCGCCCGCCTCGAAACGCACGCGGCGGGCGAGCGATCTGCCCCCTGTCGGGGCGGAAATCCGCCGCACCCACCTGGCCTTCAAGAACAAGCTGCACCAGAAGCTGCGCGAGCGTCACGTCACCTCCGCGCAGTGGATCTTTCTGCGAATACTATGGAACGAAGACGGGCTCAATCAGAAGGACGTGGCCGAGCGCGTCGGTGTTCACCAGACCACCGCCGTGCCGGCCATCAGCATCCTGGAAAGAAACGGCTACGTGCGAAGGGAACGCAGCATCGAGGACAAACGCAATGTCCACGTCTATCTGACGGATGCCGGCAAGCAACTGGCCCATGAACTGATCCCGTTCGCGATCGAGGTGAACCAGGCATCGCTGGCGGGCATATCGCGGGAGGAGACCGACAAGCTGATGGAGCTGCTGCTGAAAATCCAGCGCAATCTGGAATGAGCGGTCTGCGCCCCGTCCAGGGGGTGTCCGCCGGCGCCGCCCGGCGCGCTCGCGCAAGCGCTCCCGGGCGGGCCCGTCAGTCCCGCGCCGCGGCGTCCTGGCCGAACTCGCCGTAGACCTCGCGCGGGTTGCCCACCAGGATGCGTTCGAGCACCGGGCGCTCGTCCACCCATTCCCCCAGCAGATCGAACAGGTCGCCGTCGTTGGGCATGGCCCTGCCCTGCATGTTGGTGTGCGGCCAATCGCTGCCCCACAGCAGCCGCTCCGGGGCGTGCCGCACCAACGCGCGCGCCAGAGGCGTGACGGCGGCATAGGGGTAGTCCTGTGCCGTGCAGCGCATGGGGCCGGAGATCTTCACCCAGACACGCCCGGTATCCAGCAGCTCCAGCAGCCGCCGGAAGGCCGGCTGCTCCACCCCGCCCGCGGCGGGAATGCAGGCGAAGTGGTCCAGCACGATGCGGTTGGGCAGCCGCAGCAGCGCATCGGCATGTTCGACCAGGTCGGTGCCATGCGGATAGAACTGGACGTGCCAGCCGAACTCGGCGATCAGCTCGGGGATGCGCGGCGACGACAATCGGGGCAAGGCGCCGCGATGGCCGTGGCTGACGAAGCGGGCGCCGCGCACGCCCAGCGCGTCGAGCTCGGCCACGCGCGCGCGGTCCACGTCGTCGGGCAGCAGCGCCACGCCGCGAAAGCGGTCCGGGAAGCGCCGCAGCACTTCGGCCAGGTGGTCCGGGTTCTGGCCGTAGCCGGCGCCGCTGACCACCACCGCGCCGGACAATCCCAAGGTGTCCTGCAAGGCGATGTTGGTTTCGGGCAGCGCGTCCGCCGAGCGGTACTTGCTGCCCGGGTGGAACGGATAGCGGCTGGCGGGTCCGAACAAGTGCACATGGCAATCGATGGCGCCCGCCGGCGCGGCCAGCCGGGGCTTGCGCGGGTGCGGGTCGGGCGGCGGCGTCAGCGGAAGCGCGTCCTGGCCGGACATGGGGTTCTCCATCAGTTCGCGGTGATGCGGGCACGCCGCACCACGTCCTTCCATTGCCGGATCTCGGCCGAGATCATGCCGGCGAAGTCCTCGGGCGTGCTGGTCCTGGGCTCCACGCCCGCCGCCTGCAACTGGCTGTTCCAGGCGGGGTCCTTGCCGATATCCGCCATCGTCCGGTGCAACACGTCGATCACCTCGCGCGGCGTGCCCGCCGGCGCCAGCACGCCCAGCCACAGGATGCCTTCGTAGCCCGGCACGCCGGACTCGGCGATGGTCGGCACCTCGGGCAGCAACGCGGAGCGCTTCGCGCTGGCGATGGCCAGCGGCTTGATCCGTCCGCTGGCGAAATGCGGCTGCGAGGTGGTGACGGTGTCCATCTTGACCGCGATCTGGCCACCCAGCAGGTCGTTGAGCGCCGGCGCCGCCCCCTTGTAGGGCACGTGCACGACCTGGATGCCCAGTCTCTCCAGCAGGAGTTCCATCGTGACGTGGGGCAGCGTGCCGTTGCCTGCCGAACCGTAGGTCAGCTTGCCCGGGTTCTTGCGGGCGAAATCGACGAAGCCCTTGAAGTCGTCGAAGGGCTGCTGGCCGTTGGCCACCAGCAGCTCGGGGATCTGCGCGATGAGTCCGATGGGCGCGAAGTCCTTTTCCGTATCGAAGGACAGGCGTGGCGTGATCGCCGGATTGATGGTGTGGTTGGGCGTGGTGAACAGCAGCGTGTAGCCGTCGGGCGCCGCGCGGGCGACGCGCTGGGTGGAGATCACGCCACCGGCGCCAGGAACGTTCTCGACCACGAACTGAGCGTCGAGCCGCCGGCCGAGCTGCGCGGCCAGCATGCGCGCCACGGCGTCCACCGAACCGCCGGCCGAGAACGGCACCACCATCGTGACCGGCCGGGACGGATAGCGGGAAGCCTGGGCCGGCGCGGCCAGTGCCAGGCTGGCGCCGAGGCAGGCGGTGGCATGCAGCCACGCGCGACGGACAGGGTATGGGCACGGCATCGGGTCTCGCCTCCTGGTTTGCGGGACGCTGAGCTTAGAGGCGGTGGCCGACCCGCCTCAAATGATTGTTTTGCACCAGTCCATGAATTCCTTGCATGCCGCCCCGCTCGTGATGATGATGTCGCTGTGCCGTTTTCCTTCCGACGAGGCATCCATGCAAATCGATTTCCTCGGCATGCAGGCCTTTCTCTGCATCGTCGAGCAAGGCGGCTTCCTGCCGGCCGCCACGCACCTGAACCTGTCCCAGACGGCGGTCAGCCATCGCCTGCGCAAGCTGGAGGACAGCCTGGGCATGAAGCTGCTGACGCGCACCACGCGCGCGATCACGCTGACCGATGCCGGCCGCGCCCTGCTGCCGCGCGTGCGCAAGGCCATGCAGGAGCTGGAGCTGTCCTACGATACCGTGCGCCAGCACGCGGGCAGCGCGCCGCACTGGCTGGTGTTCGGCTGCCTGCCGACCCTGGCGGCCACCCAGTTGTCGCCGGCGCTGCTGCGCTTCGCGACGCAGCATCCGGACATCTCGGTGCGCGTGCTGGACGATTCCATCGGCGAGATCGCCGAGCACGTGCACAACGGCACCGCGGCCTTCGGCGTGTCGCTGGCCAGCTCGAACCGGTTCGGGCTGGACATGGACGTGTTCGCCGAAGAACCGTTCGTGCTGGCCTGCCCGCCCCGCCACCGCCTGGCGCGAGCCAGGGAAGTGGACTGGGAGCGCCTGCGCGGCGAACCCCTGATCCGCATCAGCCTGCCCGCCGGCAACGCGGCCACCATCGACGATGCGCTGGGCGATCGCCGCCTGCAGTTCCGCTGGGCCTACGAGGCCCAGCACACGTCGATCGCACTGGACTTCGTCGCCAACGGGCTGGGGCTGACCGTGGTGCCGGCGCTGTCGGCCACCAGGGCGCCCGGCGTGGTCACGCGGCCGCTGGCCGGTCCCTCGGTGGCACGTCATCTGGCGGTGGTCACGCGCCACGGCGCCGTGCTCGCTCCGGCCGCGCAGGCCATGCGCGACCTGCTGGTGGCCGAGATCCGGGACCGCCTGACGGCCGTCCATGAACGGCGCGCATGAATCCGCCAAACAATTCATTTGTCCGCGCCACCCCGGTTGCCTAGACTGGCGGCGAATCGACGGTCCTCCCGCATGCCTCGGCACGGGCCCGGACCGCGCCACGAGGAGACCGCCATGTTCCACCGCGCCGCGCGGCCCATTGCCGCCGCGCTGATGTTCGCCGCCACCGCCCCGCTACACGCGCAGGACGACCGCTACCCCGAGCAGCCCATACGCGTGGTCGTGCCCTTCGGCGTCGGCGGGCTGGCCGACATCTCGCTGCGCCTGGTCACGCAGCGCCTGTCCGAACGCCTGGGCCAGCAGGTCGTGGTCGAGAACAAGCCCGGCGCGGGCGGCGTGGTGGCCGCCAACGCCGTACTGGGCGCGCCGCGCGACGGCTATACGCTCGCGGTGTTCGCCAACGGCACGGCGATCAGCAAGACCCTCTTCAAGCTGCCCTACGACCTCGTCGCCGATTTCGAACCCGTCTCCACCGTCGCCTACTTCGACCTGGTGCTGCTGACCAACGCCAAGGGCAAGCTGCAATCCCTGCCCGCGCTGCTGGCCGAGGGCAGGAAACGCCAACTGGTGCTGGGCACCATCAACCCGGGCAGCACGCAGAACCTGTCGGCCGAACTGTTCAAGTCCATGGCCGGCATCGATGCCATGGTCGTGCCCTTCAAGAGCACGCCCGAAGTGCTGACCGCCTTGCTGCGCGGCGACGTCGACGTGATGTTCGAGTCCTATGCGGCGCTCAAGGGCGCCATCACGTCGGGCCAGGCAACGCCGATCGCGGCCACCGGCAGCCGCCGCTCGAGCTGGCTGCCCAAGGTGCCCACCGTGGCCGAGAGCGGCGTGCCCGGCTACGAAGTCGCCGGCTGGAACGCCTTGTTCGCACCGGCCGGCACGCCGCCCCGCAGGCTGGACCGCCTGAACGCCGCGCTGAACGAAGTACTGCGCGAACCCGCCATCCGCCAGCGCCTGGAGGAACTCGGCACGCAGGCCCAGGGCAGCACGCGCGAGGAGCTGGCGGACGTGTTCAAGCGTGACATCGCCAAGTGGGCCGACGTCATCCGCAAGGCGGGCATTCCCATGCAACAGAACTAGCAGGAGCTTTTCCGTGACCTTCGCGACTTCCCCGGCCGACGCGGTACTGGTCGATGCCCACGTCCACGTCTTCACGCGCGACATGCCGCTCGTGCCCAACCCGCGGCACAGCCCGGACTACAGCTTCACGGTGGAGCAACTGCTGGACACCATGGACCGGCATGGCGTGCACTACGCCGTCATCGCCGCCGCCAGTCCCTGGGGGGATTACAACGACTACGTGCTCGAGTCTCTGGGCAAGTCGGCGCGATTGCGCGGTACGGTCATCGTGCAACCCTCGATCGAACGGCAGGTTCTGGAATCCATGCATGCGGCGGGCATGCGCGGCGTACGCCTGCCTTTCATCAGCCTGGACCGCCTGCCCGACCTGGATTCCTGGGATTACCGCAAATTCCTGCGCCGCCTGACCGATCTCGACTGGCACGTTCACGTCCATATCGAAGGACCGCGTCTTCCTGAAGTGCTGCCTGCGCTGCAACGCTCGGGCGTCAAGATCGTCATCGACCACATCGGGCGACCGGATCCGGTCGCCGGCGTCGACAGCGAAGGCTTCCGGGCCATGCTGCGCGCGGTGGAAAAGGGGAGGACCTGGGTCAAGCTGTCGGGCGCCTACCGCTTGGGCGCCAACGCTCGCGAGTGCGCGCAGGCCCTGTGCCGCGAAGCGGGCCACGAGCGCCTGATGTGGGCCAGCGACTGCCCCTTCGTTGGCGCCGAATCGACCATGAGCTACCCGGCCGCGATCGACTGGCTGGTCGACACCATTGCCGATCCCGCCATCCGTCGCCGGATATTCGGCGACACCGCGCTGCGCTTCTATTTCTCCTGAGCCGCCATCTGGTACGTCAGTTCTTCGAGAGGTTCAGCACGCCAGGGTGGAACAGTTCCTCCGGGGCCACGCGGCGTGGCGAGAGTCCCTGCTCGTGATGATAGCGAGTGAAAGTCTCGAGGACGTGCCGGTTCGGCTCGAGTCCGTAGCTCCAGAAATCGTCCCCCATCAACTCGCGCGATGCCTGGTACTCGGCCACGCCCCAGGGCAGCGAGGCATAGAGATGCCCGATCTGGGCAAGCTCTTCCATGGCCAGGCGCTTGGCCTGGACGAACGCCTTGTAGACGCTGACCGGCAGCCAGGGGTGCTTCTCCACCAGCGCGCGGCGGATGCCCACCACGTGCATGATGGGGAAAAGGCGCGTACGGGCGAAATAATCCCGCTCGACCGCGCGGAAATCGGGAAACATCAGGCCCACGCCAGGCGCCCCGCGCTGAAAGCAAGACGGTGCCTTGGCGCTGAAGACCGCATCGAGTTCCCCCGACTCCAGAAGCCCCGACAAGGTCTCGTCATTGCCGATCTGGCGCACGTCGATGTCGGGCGGCAGATCGATCGGTGCTCGCTCTTCGCGGCCTGGCTGCTCCACTCCGCCCCGGCGCCAATGCACGTCGCGCGGATGAAGCCCGAACTCGTCCTGCAACATGCCCCGGATCCAGACGTTGGCGGTGATCTGGTATTCAGGCACGCCTATTTTCCGGCCCTTGAGCGCCGCGGGACTGTCAATGCCCCGATCGGTCCGGATGTAGATGCCGGAATGACGGAATACACGCGAGACGAACGCGGGAATGGCGACGTAGTCGGTTTGGCCGCGCGCCGTCATGACCGTATGGCTGCTCAAGGAAAGTTCGGAAATATCGAACTCCTGGCCGTTGAAGGCGCGATGGAAGATCTCTTCGGGATGCAGGGCGAGCGGAACGAGCTCGCATCCTTCGACGGCCACCCGGCCATCGAACAATGCGCGCGTGCGGTCGTAGTCGCAGCAGCCTAGGCTGAGCTGCAAGGTGGACATGTGGTCTCCTGGTTTCGAAATCCAATGGGAAGAACCGGGCCGCCCCGGCCGGTGATGGCGGCGGCACGGACGGATCACTCGGGCTGGATATTCGCGTCCCTGGCGACACGCGCGTACTTCTCGTAATCCGCGCGCACCAGCCTCATCATCTCCTCGGGATTCATCACGAGCATGTCCAGCCCCGCGTCCCTCAAGCGCTTCTGTACGTCCGGCATCGCGGCCACGCGGCGCATATCTTCCTCTATCTTCTTGAGCACAGGAGCCGGCGTGCCAGGAGGCGCCATCAGTCCATAGTAGTTGTCCAGCGAAAAGTCCTTCAGTTCGGAAATGCCCGACTCGCGTATCGTCGGCACGCCGGCGGCCGACTCGCTACGCTCGGTGGAAAACAGCGCCAGCGCGTTCAGCCTGCCGTTCTTGGTGAAAGCGATGGCGGCCGGGGCCGATACCGCTGCCGCGTGGACATGGTCTGCCAGCACGTCGGCGACGGCGGGCGTGCAGCCGCGATACGGAACATGCAACGCCTTGATGTTCATCGCATGCTTGAACATCTCCAGGCCGAAATGATGAGGACTGGCGACATTGCAACTGGCAATCTCATACTTGCCCGGATTGGCCTTCAGGAGTGCCGTGAACTCTTTCATGTTCCTGGCCGGCAGGGAAGGATTGGTCACCAGCATCATCGGTGATGAAGTCAATAGCCCCAACGGCGCGAAGTCCTTGGTGAAATCGAACGCCAGGTTGGGATAGACGACCTGATTGATGACGTGCGTATTGGTCGCGAGCAGCAAGGTGTAGCCGTCCGCCGGCGCTCGCAGCACCGCTTCGGCGCCGATCGAGCCGCCGGCCCCGGGGCGGTTCTCGACCACCACACCCTGCTTCCAAAGCTCCGCCAATTTCTCGGAGAACACACGGGCCGTGACATCGGCCGCGCCTCCGGGGGTGAACGTCACCACGATCTTGACGGGACGATTGGGATACGTCTGCGCACTGGCCAGGCAGGGCAGGAGCGACGCGGCCACGGCCGTATAGAAAAGGCGGAAAACGCGGTTCATGATATCTGAATCCCCAAGAGTCGGTGTTAAAGAAATTCTCATGAATCTCTTTTTTGAGACTGAACATGCCAAAAAAATGCCCCATGTCGGCTCAATGCGCACGACGCCGCAGGCATGGCAATTCCAATGTGGTGCACCTGCGGGGACCAGCCGGAGCTTCATCCCCCGACGGCCATCCAAGCAAATTGCGGGCCATCTGTTTGCCCCCTGCCCCGTACCGGGGAAGGGGGCCGGCGGTCATTCGCCTGTGATGCCGGCATCCTTGACCACCTTGCTCCACTTCGCTGTCTCGGCCTGGACGAAGCCGGCAAAGGCCCGGCGGTCCAGGGGAGTTGCCTGTATGCCCTGAGCGAGCAGGCTGTCTGCCACCTCCCTGTCGGCCAGCGTGGCGTTCAACGTGCGGGACAACCTGTCCAGCACATCCGCCGGCGTATCCTTGGGCGCGAAGAGTCCCATCCATAATTCAGCGCGATAGCCGGGCAATCCGGATTCGGCCACCGTCGGCACATCGGGCAGCAGAGGCAGCCGCCGCGCGCCGGTTACCGCCAAGGCCTTGAGCGCACCGTTCTTGACGTAGGGCAAGACGGGCATGACCGACCCGAACTGCAACGCAATGGTGCCGTTGATCGTGTCGGTGACCGATTGCGCCGAGCTCTTGTAGGGAATGTGCGCCAACTGGATGCCCGCCTGATAAGCCAGCAATTGGGCGGCGAGGTTGGCCATGCTGGCGTTGCCCGCGGAGGCGTAGGTGAGCTTGCCGGGCTGGGCCCGCGCCTCGGCGACAAAGGCGTTCAGGTCCTTGGCCGCGATGCGCGAGGCGCTGACCAACACATAGGGAGAGGCGCCTATCAGGCCCACAGGCGCCAGGTCCCGGACCGGATCGAAGGACATCTTGCTGCCCAATCCGACCGACACGGATTGAGTGCTGACCGTGCCGAGCAGGATCGTGTAGCCATCGGGCGCCGCGCGCACGACCGCCTCGGCCCCGATCAGGCCGCTCGCTCCGACCCGGTTTTCGACGATGACAGGCTGTTTGAGCAACGCCCCCATGCGCAGGCCCACCACCCTCGCCGCCGAGTCGGTCGCGCTGCCGGCCTGGAACGGCACGATCATCCGCACGGGCCGCTCCGGCCAGGCATCCTGGGCCAGGGCCGGCGTGCAAACCGCTGCCAGTGCCGCCGCCCAACCCGCTGTGCATCGACTCATGGAATCTCCTCCTCTGGCGCAGTAGGCGCCTGTTTGTTCCAAACGTCCCCGACCGCCTCAGCGCGCCAGCGCCCGGTCAAGCCCGGCGACCAGTTCCTCGAAATCGGCCGTGGCGTTCAAGCGAGGGCTGCCCGCCATGTGGGGCGTCAGCACGACCTGGGGATACCCCAGCAATTCGTCGTCGTCCTCGCCCGGCTCGCTCCAGAGCGTGTCCAGGCCCAGGCCCGCCAGGGTTCCGTCGCGTAGAGCGGCCAGCGTCGCTTCCCGGTCCATGACCTGCGCACGGGACACGTTCACCACGCGCGTGCCTTTCTTGAGCCTGGCGAACTTGGCCGCATCCAGCAGCCTTTCGGTGGAAGGCGTGGCCGGCAATTGCGGCACGAGCCAATCGCTTCGGCCAAGCAACTCATCCATCTCCAGATACTGGACCCCCAGCGCCGCTTCGTCCCCGGCCGCCAGCCGAGTGCGCTGGGTGTAGACGACGTGCATGCCGAAGGCCCGCGCGCGCTGGGCGACTTCCCGCCCGATCTCGCCCATGCCGATGATGCCCATGGTCGCGCCGTTGAGCATGGAAATGCCCGAGACACGAGCCCAGTTGGAACTCGGGGTATGCGCCCGGTCGAACGGCCCGGGCTTGAAGCCTGCGTCGCGCAGACGACGAACCGTCGTGCGCCCGTTCAATTCCGGCAGCCGTTTGGCCAATGCCAGCACCATCATCATGGCCTGCTCCGCGCAGGCGATATTGGCGCGCCTGCGCAAGGTCAGCACCGCAACCCCCTGGCGCCCGCATGCTTGCACGTCGATGTTGCGGGTCACCACACCGTACTTCTGGACGGCGCGCAACCGTGGCGCGAGTTCCAGTTCCCGACGCCCCACCGTCAGCGATTCGACCAGCACCGCGTCAGCCTGCGGCAGTTCCCTTTGCAGTTCCGAAGGCGAGGCCACGAACACCACCGTAGCGGGAAACACCCGCTGGCAGCGCGCGCGCACGGTGTCGAGCCAAGCACGGAAATCGGGAACGTCGTGGGCGAAGAAATCTTCGAAGGCCGCGATACGTGCGGCCTCGGTGCAAGGGTCGAGAATAACGCCGAGGACGCGCGTGAATACGTCTTCTTCGACGACGATGCGAGGGCTGGACATGTGACTTCCGATGATGAGGTGGATAGGCGCCGGCCTGCGGCTATTCGGGATCGATTTCCAGCGCGTTGATGACGCGGGTGTGCATGTTGTAGGCGCCGACCAACACCGTCAGCTCGACCATCTGGCGCTCGTCCAGGAACTCCCGCGCGCGGCGGAACACCTGCGCCGGCACTTTCGCACCGCAGGTCGATTCATCCACGTAGGCAATGACCGCCGTATCCGCCGCGCCGAACACGCCAGGCGGCACCCGTGGCGCGCACAGGGCATCGCATTCGGCGGCGGCCAGGCCGTCCGCGTCGGTGAAATGACGGCGATGCACGTCGATTACGTAAGACGCGCCGTTCAAGGCGGCAACGCGGAGAATCGCCAGTTCACGCACGCGGGCATCGAGCCGCGTGCTCCAGCGCACCGCGTTGATCAGCGCCATCCAGGCGCGCGCCACGTCAGGGCTGTGCAACAGCAGCCCATAGACGGGAATCAGCTTGCCCCGGCGCTCCTGTCTTATCTGTCCGATCAACGCCGCCAGCTCGGGATGAGAACGCTCATCCACATAGGAAACCCTGGCCATCGTCTGTCTCCGTCCCGTTTCATGGTCTTTTCATGGAGCAGATTTAAGCAGCCGGAAGCCTGATGATCGATAGCGTCGAATCGATGGCATTATTCATTCCATTCCATGATTCCGACCTTGGCAGGAGGCCTCGCATGCCTGGCCGCTCCCCGGTTTCTCCCGTCACCTTGCAGTTGCTCGTGCAGTTCGAAGCGCTGATACAGGAGCGCCACGTCACCCGTGCCGCCGAGCGCATGGGCATCAGCCAGTCCACGATGAGCGCGGCGCTGGCCAGGCTGCGCCGGCAGTTCGACGATCCGCTGCTGATCAGGACGGCCAAGGGCATGGTACCCACGGCCAAGGCACTGGAACTGGCCAGACGCGCCCGGGTCGCACTGGAATTGCTCGAACCGGGCCGCCTGCATGAACGCACGTTCCGTGCGCAGGCATCCGAGAGGCACTTTCGCATCCTTACGACGGAAGGCCTGGCGCTATTGCTCGCGCCCCCGATCGCCAGCCATCTGCGGCAGCATGCGCCCGGCATTCGGCTCACGATCCAGCCCTCGGACATGCGTGGCACGGTCGAAGCGCTGCGGGACCAGGCATGCGACCTGACCATCGGCCACATCCTGCATCCGCCGTCGGACCTCAGGAAGAAGCTCATCTATCCCCAGAGCGCGTGCTGCATCGTCAGCGGCCGGCACCCCGAGATCGACGGGCGCATCACCTTGCGGCAGTTCCTCGCGTATCCCCACGTGGTCTGGGGCGCCGACGAAACCTCCTATCGGTCCATCGAGACGTCGGTCGCACGCGCCTTGGGCAACGCCAGGCATCCGTTCAGGCACGCCATCCGGGTGCCGAACATCCTTATCGTGCCGGCGGTGGTGGCGGCCACGGACATGATCGCCACCGTTCCGCTGCGCATCGCCCGCGAAGCCGCCAAGCGGCTGGACATCAAGGCCGTCCAGCCGCCGTTCAAGATCGCCAACCCGGACATCAGCATGTATTGGCACGAATTGAACCACCGGGACCCGGCTCACATCTGGTTCCGGCAAGCGATACAGACGATCGCCCAGGCGGTGCGCGCCCCCTGAGCAAACGCGCCGGAGCTAACGCGCCGAATCGCCCCAGCGATAGACCTGGGTCAGTTCGTCCAGCCGCTGCTTCAGGTCCGCGTCCAGCACGTAGTCCGCCGCCGCCAGCGTATCGTCCAGTTGACCGGGCCGGCTCGCGCCCAGCAGCGGCGCGGTGACGGCCGGGTTGGCCAGCACCCACGCCACCGACAGCGTCGTCAACGACACGCCCGCCTCCTTGGCCAGCGCCTGCAGCGCATCGACCGTGTCGAAATACCGGTCAGCCCAGTAGCGTTCCTGGTAGCGCTCGGCCGCGGTGCCCAGCGTGAAACGGGTGCCTTCGGTGGGCGCGCCGCGGCGATGCTTGCCGGTCAGCAGGCCGCCGGCCAGCGGGTTGTACGGAATCACGCCCAGGCCCTCTTCCTGCGCCAGCGGCAGCAGTTCGCGCTCGATCTCGCGGAACAGCAGGCTGTAGCGGGGCTGCACCGAGACGAAGCGCACGAGGCCATGCAGCTCGGACTTGCCCAGCGCGCGGGCCAGGCGGTACGCCAGGAAGTTGGACACGCCCACATAGCGGGCGCGGCCGGAACGCACGATGGTATCCAGGGCCTCCAGGGTCTCGTCCAGCGGCGTGCGCGTGTCGTCGCCATGCAGCTGGTAGAGATCGACGTAGTCCGTCTGCAGACGCGCGAGCGAGGCGTCGATCGCATCCAACAGGTGCTTGCGCGACGATCCCTGGTCCCAGGGGTGCGGACCGGTCCGGCCGAAGGCCTTGGTCGCCACGACGAAGCCGGCGCGCCCGCCCGGCGCGTCGCGCAGCCAGCGGCCCAGGATTTCCTCGGTGGCGCCTATGGTGTTCAAGCCGCCGCCCAGCGGATAGACGTCGGCGGTGTCCAGGAAGTTGATGCCGCCCTGGGCCGCCTTGTCCAGGATCTGGCGGGCGACGGATTCCTCGGTCTGCAGGCCGAAGGTCATGGTGCCGAGCGCGAGGCGGCTGACGGTCAGGCCGGTGCGGCCCAGGCGGGTGGTGGCCAAGGTCATGATGGATGCGTCGGTGGAGAATGGAAGGAACCGACTATGCTAGAACACCCCGGCGCTTCCTGGAACCAATCGTTCGAAGTAGTCGGACCTGATTTATTCATTTTCGCAGACGAAGCCGCTGCTGACCGACCCCAGGCCGCTGGGAGCCGCCAAGATCATCGCCTGCCGAACACCGA
>NZ_BAAAEN010000017.1:0-135000 GCF_039523035.1 Pigmentiphaga daeguensis
TGCTGGAGTTCCTGCTGGAGCCTCCCATCAACATCAACCCGATGCCTTCGGCTGAGGGTTAGGAAGCTCCTGCATCAACAGGCTTTTATGAATACCCTTTCTTTTTCATCACGACGTTGCCGACCATTACCCCGCTCGGCGCCATCAGCAAGGTATGGCCGTCGGCCTGCGCCTTGGCGACCAGGTCCGCGGCGATGATGCCCGACGCCCCGGTCTTGTTCTCGATGACGACCTGCTGCCCAAGACCGTCGCTGAGCTTGGGCGCCATCGAGCGCATGACGATATCCGTGCCGCCGCCGGCGGCCTGGCCGATGATCACCTTGATGGGACGGCTGGGATAGGACTGCGCATGGCCGGCGAGCGGCAGGTGTAGCGCAAGAAGCAGGAAGAGTGTCGCCTTCATTTTGTTGACCCGTGTTGGTTATGGTGGTCTGCCGCCATGCGAAGCGGTGTCTCCAACAAAGTGACGCATGAGCGAGGAAGGTTTTTGCATGCGCTCCACATGGCCGTCAACGTGAGGGCCGAGCCAGCGCGGGGCTGTCCAAGACGCAGTGCGCGGGCAGTCAAGTGCGGGCGCCGGCGCCGCCCCATGTCGTCCGTTTATGCCCCATGCGCAAAACGACTTGCCGGGCCCGCGGCGGACTGCGAAAGTCCCGCCAACGACTTGCCGGGCCCCCCAGGAAGACCACGGTTCAAGCAAAGGAGACATCCATGACCTTCACGTTCGGGAAACTGGCGCTGGCCGCCACGCTCGGCCTGGCCGCCATCGGCGCGCAGGCCGAGACCTGGCCGGCCCGCCCGGTGCGCATCATCGTGCCGTACAACGCCGGCACGCCGCCCGACATCAGCAGCCGCATCATCGCGCAGAAGCTGACCGTCAAGCTGGGCCAGACCTTCTACGTGGACAACAAGCCCGGCGCCTCGGGCAGCCTGGCCGCGGGCGACCTGGACCGCTATCCGGCCGACGGCTATACCGCGATGACGCTGCTCACGCCGGTGGTGGTCGGCCCGGCGCTGTTGTCGTCGTTCAAGAAGGACTTCGCCCGCGACTACGCGCCCGTCGGGCAGTACGACTGGACCTACAGCGTGCTGGTCGTCAGCCCGTCCCTGCCCGTGCACGACGTGAAGGGGCTGATCGAACTGCTGCGCGCCAAGCCCGATACCTACAGTTTCCCCTCGGGCGGCTACGGCACGCCGGCGCACCTGGCGGGCGAACTGTTCAAGCAGCGCTACGGCGTCACGGCCACCCACGTGCCCTACAACCAGTTCACGGCCGGGCTGGCCGACCTGGTGGCGGGCAGGGTGAACTTCATGTTCCTGACCAGCACGGTGGCGACGGCGCAGGTCCAGGGCGGCAAGGTCAAGGCGCTGGCCATCGCCTCGCGCGACAGCCGGCTGCCCGGGCTGCCCGACGTGCCGACCATGGAGGAACAAGGCTTCAAGGGCTTCGACGTGCGCAACTGGGACGGCTTCGTCATGCGCAAGGAAACGCCCAAGGACGCGGTGGCCGGGTTCACGCGGGCGCTGAACCAGATCCTGGCCGATCCCGAGACGCGCAAGGCGCTGGCCGACGCGGGCGCCGACCCCGTCGCGAACACAACGGCGGAACAGTTCGGCGCGCTGATCGCCAGCGAACAGGCCCGGCTGACGGACCTGGTGCGCCAGACCGCCATCAAGATCGACTGATTTCCGAACGACCGACTTTCTTGCGGACACCAGGATGCGCAACGTCCTCTTCATCATGTGCGACCAACTGCGGGCGGACTACCTGTCCTGCTACGGCAGCTCCTGGCTGCGCACGCCCAACATGGATGCCCTGGCGGCGCGCGGCGTGGCCTTCACCCAGGCCTACGTGCAGTCGGGCGTGTGCGGACCGTCGCGCATGTCGTTCTATACCGGTCGCTATCCGTCCTCCCACGGCGCGACCTGGAACTTCATCCCCATGCCCATGAGCGAGCTGACGGTGGGCGACTACCTGTCGCAGGCCGGACGCGCGCTCCACCTGGCGGGCAAGACCCATTTCGAACCTTCGGCCGAGGCGATGGCTGCCTGGCGCGGCGGCGCCTCCGATCGGTCCGCCGCCAGCCTGCTGCAAGGCGGCTTCGAGGTGGTCTGCCGGCACGAGGGCGACCTGCCCACCGGCAAGGAAGACTACCGGCGCTACCTGGAGTCGGCCGGCTACGCGGGCGACGACCCCTGGCTGCAGCATGCCAATTCCGGCCGCCATCCGGACGGCTCCGTCGCCAGCGGCTGGCAGATGCGCCATGCACACCTGGCCGCCCACGTGGCCGAGCCGCACTCGGAAACCGCCTACGTCTCGAACGCCGCCATCGATTTCATCCGCCGCCATCGCGACGAACCGTGGTCGCTGCACCTGTCGTACATCAAGCCCCACTGGCCCTACATCGCGCCGGCGCCCTACCACGACATGTATCGCCGCGCCGAGCAGGCGCCCATCCGGCGCAACCGCGCCTCCGAAGCCGCCGAGCATCCGGTGCTGGCCGCCTACCGCTCGCATGACGAATGCCGCAGCTTCGACCGGGAGGACGTGGCACGCCACGTGCGTCCGGCCTACATGGGCCTGATCCGGCAGATCGACGACCACCTGGGCCGCGTGCTGGAAGTCCTGGAGCAGACAGGGCAGGCGGACCGGACGCTGATCGTCTTCACCTCGGACCACGGCGATTTCCTGGGCGACTACGGCTTCGGCGAGAAGGAGCTGTTCCACGACGTGGTCCAGCGCGTACCGCTGATCGTGGTCGATCCGTCGCCCGCCGCCGATGCCACGCGCGGCACGCACGACGGCCGCTTCGCCGCCGCGGTGGACGTGGTGCCCACCATCCTGGACGCGCTCGACCTGCCCGCGCAGGCCCACCGGGTGGAAGGCCGCTCGCTGCTGCCGCTGGTACGTGGCGAAGCGGCGGACGACTGGCGCGACTGTGTCTTCAGCGAACTGGACTACGCCACGCGTCGCGCCCGCCATGTCCTGGGCCGGCCGCGCGACGCCGACTGCCGGGGCTGGATGGTGCGCACCGCCGACTGGAAGCTGGTGGCCTGGAACGGCTATCGCCCGCAGCTCTTCCACCTGGCCGAGGACCCGGACGAATTCCACGACCTGGGCGCGGACCCCGCGTTCGAACCGGTGCGGCAATCGATGTCCGCGCGGCTGCTGGCGCATCAGTTGACGCTCAAGCGCCGCATCGCCGTCGACCTCGACCGCATCGAGGCCATGACCGACAACCTGCCGCCGGGCATACACATCGGCCAGTGGTAAACCTCTCGCGCAAGGAATCCCATGCATCCGGCCAAGCAGGACCACGAAACGCGGATCGACAGCGCCGCCCCGGCCGGGCAGCGCTTCGAGGTCCATATCCTGGATACGGGCGAACGCTATACCTGCAGCGGCTCGCAGACGCTGCTGGCCGGCATGGAGGCGCTCGGCCGCAAGGGCATTCCGGTCGGCTGCCGCGGCGGCGGGTGCGGCGTATGCAAGAGCCGGATCGTACGCGGCGACTACCACGCCGCGAAGATGAGCCGCGCCTGCGTCAGCGCCGACGAGCAGGCGGCCGGCGTGGTGCTGGCCTGCCGTGTCGTGCCGCGCAGCGACATCGAGATCGAAGCGCTGGACCGGATGCGGCGCTGCGTGACCCGTCATTTGGCGCCGGCGGCCCGGCCGCCTGCACACCTTACCTAGCAACGACAGCAAGGAGACCATCATGGCGATCACAGGAGTGATGCGGCCGGGACACGTTTGCATACGGGTTCTGGAGATCGAGCCGGCGGTGCGGCACTACGTCGATACCATCGGGCTCAGGGAAGTCATGCGCGACACCGCCGCCGACGGCAGCGCGCGGGTGTTCCTGAAAGCCTGGGACGAAGCCGACCACCACAGCGTGGTGCTGCGCGAGGCCGATGAAGCCGGCATGGATTACATGGGCTGGAAAGTGGACTCGGATGCCACGCTGGACAAGCTGTCGGCCGATGTCGAGGCCAGCGGCCTGGCGACCGCGATGAGCTGGGTGAAGGAAGGCGAGCATCCGATGACGGGACGGCGTTTCCGCTTCACCGTCCCGACGGGCCACGTGATGGAACTGTATGCACACCGCGAGACGCCCGGGTGCGCGGTAGGCTACCTGAATCCCGACCCGTGGCCGGACGACATGCACGGCATGGGCGCGCGCCGCTTCGACCACTGTCTGCTGTACGGGGACGACCTGGCCGGCACGTTCAAGCTGTTCACCGAGGTCCTGGGCTTCAGCCTGACCGAGGCGGTCGTGGCCGGGCCGGACGAGCAGATGATAGGCGCCTTCCTGAGCTGCGCGACCAAGGCCCACGACGTGGCCTTCATCCAGCAGCCGGTCAAGAACAAGCTGCATCACGTGTCGTTCCTGCTGGACAACTGGGGCGAAGTGCTCAAGGCAGCCGACATCATCTCCAAGCGGCGCGTATCGCTGGACATCGGGCCGACGCGCCATGGCATCACGCGCGGCGAAACGGTGTACTTCTTCGATCCGAGCGGCAACCGCAACGAGGTGTTCGCCGGCGGCTATACCTGGTACCCGGACAAGCCGGTGATCAAGTGGACGGCCGAGGAGCTGGGCACGGGCATCTTCTATCACGACCGCAAGCTGAACGAGAAATTCCTGAGCGTGTTTACCTGAGTCGCGCGGGCGCGTATCCTCGCCCTCCTGACTGTATCTGGCGCCTGCCCCGCGAGACGATCATGAACCTGGATTCCGCCCCCGTCGCCGCGCCGTCCGCGCTCCCGCATGACTGCTGGGACCAGGCGGGCGGCGCCCGGCCGACGCCGCGTCCGGCCTGAGCATGCAGCTCCACCAGCTCCGGGCCTTCGTGGCGGTGGCCGAGGCGGGCAGCATCAGCGCCGCCGCCAAGCTGCTGGACCTGACGCAGCCCGCCATCACGCGCGCGCTGCAGCAACTGGAGTTGTCGGTGGGCGCCACGCTGCTGACGCGCTCGGCGCACGGCATCGAACTGACCCCCTACGGGCAGGCCCTGCTGGAACACGCCCGCTTCATCGTGCGCGCCGCGGCCGACGCGCACACCCACATCCGGCAACTGGCCGGCGACCTGTCGGGCAAGCTGTCCATCGCTTCGTCGGCGGCGCCGTTCGCGCTGGTGGTACCGCGGGCGATCGAGATCATGCGGCTGCGCTTTCCCGACGTCTACATCCATCTCCAGGAAGCCACCTACCCCACGGTCATGGACCTGTTCCGCGAAAAGGGCCTGGACTTCGCCATCGGCCCGCTGCCCGCGGGCGGCCCCGGCGAAGGCTATCGGCACGATCCGCTGTTCACGCTGGACCTGGTGGTGGCGGTGCGGCAGGGCCACCCCAAGGCGCGGGCGAGGTCGCTGCGGGCGCTGGCCGACGTGCCCTGGCTGGTCACCGGTCCCGCCGACGGACCGGGCATGGTCATCCAGCGGTCGTTCGTCGACACCGGCCTGCCGCCGCCCCAGTGCGTCATGCATTGCGAATCCGTGGGCGGCGCCATCCAGATCATCGAGCACGGCAACATCGCCAGCTTCGTTCCGCGCTACCTGGCCGAGGAAGCCCGGGCCGCGGGCCGGCTGGCCATCGTGCCGGTGGCCGAGACGCTGCCCTCGCTGACCATCTCCGCGTTCATGCCGGCGCAGAAGATCCTGAGCCCGGCGGGGCAGGCGCTGTATTCGGCCATCCACGGCATCAGCCGCAACTTGCGGCCCCAGGACGCCTGACTCCCGGTTGTTTCCGTTCAGGAAATAACAAGTTTGCGCCCGGCGGGATGTCCAAACCGGCCGCCGATGCCTACCATTTCGCCATCGATCAGCCAGACAGGACTCAAGATGACGGATATCGTCCCCACCGGAAAGATACTCGGGGCCACGGTGCGCGGCCTGGACCTTGCCCGGCCGCTTTCGGAGCAGGATTTCGCCGCGCTGCTGGCGGCGCTGGGCGCGCACGGCGTCCTGCGCTTCCCGGCGCAATCGATCTCGCCGGCGCAGCTGCGGGATTTCTCGGCCCGCTTCGGCGGCCTGCAGCGGACCGTATCGGACGCCAACGAACCCGGCATTCCCGAGGTCAGCATTCTTTCCAATATCGTGGAGAACGGCCGGCTGATCGGCATCGCCGACGCCGGCCAGGACTGGCACACCGACATGTCCTACAACCCGACGGTAGGTTTCGTGAACGTGCTGCATGCCCTGAAGGTGCCGCGCCGCGACGGCCGCGCGCTGGGATCGACCAGCTTCGCCAACATGCATGCCGCCTACGAGGACCTGCCCGCCGACGTCAAACGCGAGCTTGAACACGCCACCGCCCTCCACGACTTCAACAAGTTCTGGGAGAACATGCGGGCGCGGCCCGGCAGCGAACGGCCGCCGCTCACGCCCGAGCAGCGCGCCAAGCGGCCCCCGTCGACGCATCCGGTGTTCCTGACACACCCCATCACCGGCCGCAAGGTGCTGTACTGCAATCCCGGCTATGCCATCCGGATCAACGAACTCGATGCGCGCCGCAGCGACGAGATGCTGGAATTCCTGTTCGCGCACCAGCTCCAGCCCAAGTACCAGTACACCCACGAATGGACCGAGGGCGACGTGCTGATGTGGGACCACATCGGCACGCTGCACAACGCCTGGCCCGACTACCTGCCCCACGAGCACCGGCTGATCAAGCGCTGCCAGGTCATGGCCGACCGCATTTTCGATCCGTCCTTCCTGCCGGCCGCGATCCGCCCCGCGCGCGCCGCGGCCGCGCACTGAGCGCGCCATGGGTCTGTTCGATCGCGGCATCGGCCGCGCCCAGTCCATCGATGACCTGCGGGCGGCGGCGCGTCGCCGCCTGCCCAGGCTGGTGTTCGACTTCTTCGACGGCGGCGCCGAGAGCGAGGCCACGCTGGCCGACAACCGCCAGGCCTTCGAGCGCGTGCGCCTGTTGCCGCGCGCCCTGGTGGACGTCTCCCAGGTTTCCACCCGCTGCACCGTGCTGGGCGCGCCGGCCGACTACCCGCTGGCCATCGCGCCCACAGGCGGAGTCGGCTACGGCCGCCACGGCGGCGACCTGGCCATCGCCAAGGCCGCCGCGCGGCACGGCATCCCCTATACGCTGTCGACCAGCGCCACGGCGTCGATCGAGGAAGTCGCGCGCGAGGCGCCCGGCCGCCTGTGGTTCCAGGCCTACGTGCTGAAGAACCAGGACTTCTTCCACGGCCTGATCGAACGCGCGCGGGCGGCCGACTACGAAGCCCTGGTCATCACCGTCGACCTGCCGGTGGGCGGCAAGCGCGAGCGCGACGTGCGCAACGGTTTCCGCACCCCCTTCCGGCTCACGTATCGCAGCTTCGGCGACGTGGCGGCGCATCCCCGCTGGGCGCTGGCGCTGCTGCGCCACGGCATGCCGGTGAACAAGAACCTGATCGGCCTGCAGCGCGACGTGACCTCCGTGGCGGGACTGGCCTCGGCGGTGGGACGCAACTACGATCCCTCGTTCGACTGGGACCGCCTGGCCCGGGTGCGCGACCGTTGGCCGCGCAAGCTGATCGTCAAGGGCGTCCTGCGGCCGGACGACGCCGAGCGGCTGGTCCGGCTGGGCGCCGACGCCGTGGTGGTGTCCAATCATGGCGGACGCCAGCTCGACGGCGCCTGCGCGACGCTGGACGCGCTGCCCGGCGTGGTGGACGCGGTGGCCGGCCGCATCCCGGTCTGGCTGGACGGCGGCGTGCGGCGCGGCGTGGATATCCTGAAGGCCCGCGCGCTGGGCGCCGAAGGCGTGCTGGTCGGGCGCGCGACGCTGTACGGCGCGGTGGCGGGCGGCGAGCCCGGCGCGCACCGGGCACTACAGATACTGACCGAGGAACTGGTGCGCGCGATGAAACTGTGCGGCGCGCCCGGCATCGGGGACATCGACGAAACCCTCCTGGCGCGGCCACCGCGCCGGGCAACCCACGAAGGACGGACATGCGCTGGCTGAGATACACGGATTCGACGGGCACCCACTATGGACTGATCGAGGGCGAACGCATACGCCGGGTCGAGGGCTCGCCCTTCGACGGCCATGTGCCGACGGACGACTGGACCAGCCTGGACCAGGTGCGCCTGGAGGTGCCGGTGATCCCGCGCACCTTCTATTGCGCCGGCCTGAACTACGCCGAGCACGCCATCGAGGCGGCGCGCAAGCGCGGCCAGGAGCCGCAGTTGCCCACGCAGGCCGACATCGGCTATCGGGCCAACAACGCCCTGGTGCCGCACGGCCACGACGTGGTGATGCCGCCCGACGCCCGCACCATCCACTACGAGGGCGAATTGGTGGTGGTCATCGGCAAGCAGGCGCGCCACCTGACGCCCGACAACGCACTGGACTGCGTGCTGGGCTACACCATCGGCAACGACGTCAGCGAACGCAACTGGCAGCGGTCGGACCGTACTTTCTGGCGCGCCAAGAACTCGGACACCTTCAAGCCCATGGGTCCTTGGATAGACACCGAATTCGATCCGTCCCGGGCCCGCACCCAGGTGCGCGTGAACGGCCGGACCACCATCGACTTCGCCACCGCGGCGATGATCTTCGACGTGCCCACCTTCCTGTGCGCCATGACGAAATACCTGACCCTGCATCCCGGCGACGTGGTGTGGATGGGCACCGACGGCCAGTCGCCCGACCTGCATGCCGGCGACGTGGTGGAGATCGAGATCACCGGGCTGGGCACGCTGCGCAACACGTTCGTGCGGGGATGAGGCCATGACCGACCTGGAACGCTGGGCCGCCGTGACCGGCTGCCAACAGGCCATCCATGGCTTCTACCTGGCGCTGGATGGCGGCGACTTCGACGCGGTCGCCGGCTGCATGGCCGGACAAGGCGTCTGGCATCGCCAGGGCCGAATGCTGCAAGGCCCGGCCGAGGTGCGAGCGGCGCTGGCCGACCGGCCCGCCGGACGCACCACGGCCCACCTGGTGCAGAACCTCGTGATCGACCTGGATGGTCCGGACCGGGCCACGGCGCGGTACATGACGCTGGTCTATCGCGTCGATGCGACGGCCCCGCATGCCGGACCGGTTCCGCTGCCGCCGCCCCTGTCCATTTCCCTGCACCGCGAGCGTCTGTCCCGCGCACCGGACGGGCGCTGGCTGGTGGAAGAGAAGCAGGGCCAGCGCCGATTCGGGGGCTGATTACTGCAGCGTGTTCTTGGCCTGTTGCAGCAGGGATTTGTACTGGGTGGTGTCGCGCACCAGCAGGTCGCGCAGCTCGGCCGGCGTAGTGGTCTTCACCTCCATGCCCTGCGCCGCCAGCGTCTCGACGATCTTCGGCGACTTGCCGGCCTTGGCCAGCGCGGCATTCAGCCGGTCGACCACCGGCGCGGGCGTGCCGGCCGGCGCCAGCACGGCCTGCCAGGTCTCGGCCTGGAAGCCCTTGACGCCGCTTTCGTCGACCGTGGGCACGTCCGGCGTGGCGGGCGAGCGCTTGATGCCGGTGGTCGCGATTAGTACCAGCCGGCCGTCGGCCACGTGCTCCATGTTGCCCACCAGCGAGCTGAACATCACGTCCACTCGCCCGGACAGCAGGTCCGCCATGGCCGGCCCCGTTCCCTTGTAGGGAACGTGCACCATCTTGACGCCGGCCGCCTTGGCGAAGGCCTCGCCCGCCAGGTGTTGCGCCGAACCGTTGCCCGACGAGGCGAAGTTCACCTTGCCCGGGTTGGCCTTGGCGTAGGCGATGAAATCCTTGACCGTGCGGATCTTCAGCCCGGGCGTCACCAGGATGCCCAGCGACTGCACGGTGGCCTGGCCGATGGGCTGGAAATCGGCCACGGGATCGTAGGTCTTGGCGTCGTGCAGCAGCGGCGTGATCACGAAGGCGTTGGTACCGAACAGCAGCGTATAGCCATCGGCCGGCGAACGCCTGACGGACTCGGTCCCCACCAGGGTGCCCCCGCCCGCGCGGTTCTCCAGCACCACGGTCTGCCCCAGGCTTTCGGACATCTCCTGGGCGAACATCCGTCCGACGATGTCCGTCGCGCCGCCCGGCGCGTAGGCCACGACCAGGCGCAGCGGATGCGACGGGAAGCCCTGCGCGCCGGCCGGCGCGGCGGCCCAGGAACCGGCGGCGGCGAGCACGAGCGCCAGCGCGGTCAGCCGGCGGCGGGCGGGGGACGATGAGGATCGAGTCATGGGAAGTCTCCGGATTTTCGTATCGAATGCGAAACAATGGATGAGGGCATTATTCGTTCGCCCCGCCAGCTCAACAAGGCGGCGGTGCTAAATTTGAAATTTCCTAAGAAGAAACCGGCAAGGACAAGCACGTGGACCAGCTCAGTTGCCTGCGCATGTTCCTGGAGGTGGCCCGGCGCAACAGCTTCGCCGGCGCCGCGCAACACTTCGGCGTATCGCGCGCCACCTGCACCAAGCAGGTGGCCTGGCTGGAGCGTTCCCTGGGCGTCAAGCTGCTGAACCGCACGACCAAGCAACTGGGGCTGACGCCGGCCGGCCTGCAAGTGCTGGAGAACGGTACCGAGCTGCTGCAGCGCTACGACGACCTGCGCGAATCCGTGCACGACCTGTCGCGCGACGTGGCCGGCGTGGTGCGGGTGGGCGTGCCGCCCGCCTTCGGCACGCAGCGCCTCTTGCCGGTGATCGGCGAATTCCACGAGCGCTATCCCGACGTCCAGATCGCGCTCAGCCTGCTGACGGTGCGCAAACAGGAAACCTTCGTCGAGCAAGGCCTGGACGTCGGCATCATCATCGTTCCCGTGCTCAAGGACGCGAGCTTCATCGCCATCCCGCTGGCAGAAGCGCGCCAGGCGCTGGTCGCCTCGCCGGCCTACCTGGCCAAGGTCCCGCCCGTCACCCATCCCCGCGATCTCCAGCACTGCAAGTGCCTGGTCAACTGGAACAAGTCGCCCACCGCCACGTGGAACTTCACCGGTCCCGAGGGGCCGGTGTCCGTCCGCGTCCAGGGGCCGCTGCGCTCGGACTTCGGCGATGCCCTGAAGGAAGCCGCGCTGGCCGGCATGGGCATCTCCATGCACCCTTATTACATGATCGCCGACGAGATCGAGCGCGGCGAACTGCAGGTCGTGCTGCCGGACTACGTGCCCTCGGGGCTGGACGTCTACGCCATCTATTCGTCGCGCAAAAACCTGCCGATGCGGGTCCAGGTCTTCCTGGAATTCCTGAAGGAGTGGGCCAGGACGCCCAAGTCCTGGAGCAAGGGCATGGAATAACAGGCCCTTGACATTCCGGCCACATGCGCGCCTAATACATAGCTAGCTATGTATTAACGGAGACAGGCATGAACACCTCCCCGCCCCGCGTGGTGGCACTGGGCGGCACCACGCGCCCCGACTCGTCCACCGAGCGTGCGTTGCGACACGCGCTGGACGCCGTGGCCGCCACCGGCGCGCAGGTCGTCCTGTTGGCCGGCGACGACCTGGTCCTGCCCATGTACGCTCCCCACGAACCGGGACGAACCCCGGCGGCGCTGCGCCTGGTGGCCGAGCTGCGCCGGGCCGACGGCGTCATCATCGCCTCGCCCGGCTACCACGGCAGCCTGTCGGGCCTGGTCAAGAACGCGCTGGACTACACCGAGGACCTGCGCACCGACGCCCGGCCCTACCTGAGCGGCCGGGCGGTGGGCTGCATCGCCAACGCCGCCGGCTGGCAGGCCGCGGTGACCACGCTGGGGGCGCTGCGCGACATCGTGCATGCGCTGCGCGGCTGGCCCACGCCCCTGGGCGTGTGCATAGGCGGCACCGAGCCGGCGTTCGCGCCCGACGGCCGCTGCATCGACGCGCGCGTGGACGAACAACTGCGCACGCTGGGCCGCGAGGTGTCCGACTTCGCCCACCGCATGCGCGAACCCCAGGCCGGCGCCGCCATGCGCGCCGCCGCCTGATGCGGCGCCCCTTTTCCACCTAGGAGACATCATGACCGCCATGGATGCGTCCACCCTGCGCATACGCGATACCGCGCTGAGCGTCGCGCGCGCCGGCCAAGGCCAGCCGCTCTTGTTCCTGCACGGCCCCGGCGGGCTGGCCGAATCGCAGGCCTGGCTGCCGGCGCTGGCCGAACATTACGACTGCCACGCCCCCGAGCACCCCGGCTACGGGGGCAGCGCCGTACCCGCCTGGCTGGACAACGTCCGCGACCTGGCCAATTTCTACCTGGACTACCTGGACCAGCAGAAGCTGCGCGGCGTGCACCTGGTGGGCTACGACCTGGGCGGCTGGATCGCGGCCGAGCTGGCGGTGCGTAACAGCCACGCGCTGGCCTCGCTCACCCTGATCTCGGCCCAGGGCATCCACGTACCCGACGTGCCCACCACCGACGTCTTCCTGCGCACCGACGATGATCTCGTGCGCGACACCTACCACGACCCCGCCCGGGCCGCGCGCGTGCTGGAACGCGCGCTTACCGAGGAAGAGCTGGACGTGGCCGTGCGCAACAAGGAAGTCACCGCGCGCCTGACCTGGCAGCCGCGCGGCCACGATCCCGACCTGGCCAAGTGGCTGCACCGCATCGCCGTGCCCACGCTGGTGGTGTGGGGCGCCAACGACCGCATCCTGCCCGCCGAGTATGGCCGCGCGTGGCGCGACCGCATCGCCCGCGCCACGCTGGCCGAGATGGGTGACTGCGGCCACGCGCCCCACCTGGAGCGCACGGCCGAGACCGTGGCCGCGCTGACACGATTCACCGCCTCGACCGGGAGCCCCGCATGAAGTTCTTCAATTTCCACCTGATGCCCTATCGCCATGCGGACCTGGAAGCGATCCAGAAGAACGGTTCGGCGTGGGTGACCTTCTCCAATCGCCACTACGATCCCCGGCTGGGCGCCGAGCTGTACCACGAATACCTGGACCAGATGGAGTACGCCGACCAGCTGGGCTTCGACGGCGTCTGCCTGAACGAGCACCACCAGACGGCCTACGGCCTGATGCCCATTCCCGGCGTGCTGGCCGGCGCCCTGGCGCGCAGCGTCAAGCGCGCGCGCATCGCCGTGCTGGGCCGCGCGCTGCCGCTCCTGAACAACCCGCTGATGGTGGCCGAAGAATTCGCCATGCTGGACAACCTGACGCGCGGCCGCTTCATCGCCGGCTTCGTGCGCGGCATCGGCGCCGAATACCACGCCATGGGCATCAATCCGGCCGAATCGCAGGCGCGCTTCGCCGAGGCCCACGACCTGATCGTCCGCGCGTGGACCCAGCCCGGCCCCTTCTCGTACACCGGCAAGCACTACCAGTTCCAGTACGTGAATCCCTGGCCCCGGCCCTACCAGGACCCGCACCCGCCCATCTGGGTGCCTTCGCAGGGCTCCAGCAGCACCATCCGCTGGGCGGCGGGGCTGCGCTACACCTACTGCCAGACCCTGAGCCCCATCGCCACGGTGAAGAAATTCTTCGACATGTACCGCGAGGAAGCGCGCAAGGCCGGCTACGAAGCGGGCCGCGACCAGCTTGCCTGGTCCAACTGCATCTACGTGGCCGAGACCGACGAGCGCGCCATGGCCGAGGCCAGGCCGCACCTGGAGGCCCTGATGACCCGCCTCTTGAAGATGCCCATGGAGATGCTGCTGCCGCCGGGCTACACCAACATCGAGGCGATGAAGCGCATCAAGTCCACGCGCGCGGTCGGCGCCAAGCCTCAGTCGGTGGAAGACCTGGTGAAATCCGGGCTGGTCATCATCGGCAGCCCTGCCACCGTGCGCGAGAAACTGGCCGAGTACGAAGAGCTGGCGGGCTTCGGCACCACGCTGACCAAGACCCAGTTCGGCACCATGCCCGATAGCATGGTCCGCGCCAACATGCAGGCCATCGCGCAGGAAATCATCCCGCACTTCAAAGACGCCGCCTGATCGGCCAACAAGGAGGAGACAGATACATGGCTTACACGCTATCGCGCACCCTCGCGCCCTGGCTTGCCCTGGCGGGCATCCTGCTCGCCCCCGCCGCCGTGGCCGACACCGCGGCCGGCTACCCCGAGCGGCCGGTCAAGCTGGCGCTGCCCTTCCCGCCCGGCGGCTCGGCCGACACCATCACGCGCAGCATGGCCGAACGGCTCCAGGCCCAGTTGCACCAGCCCTTCCTGATCGAGAACCGGCCCGGCGCGGCCGGCAACGTCGCCACCCGCTACATCGCCAAGGCGCCGGCGGACGGCTACAACCTGCTGGTGGGCGTGACCGGCGCCATGGCCATCAATCCCAATCTCTACACGCTGGACTACGATCCCGCCAAGGACTTCGTGGCCGTCTCGATGGTGGCGCGCGCGCCGGTCGTCGTCGTGGCCGATCCGCAGGCCGGCATCGGCAGCATCAAACAACTGATCGAACAGGCCAAGGCCAGGCCCGGCATGCTGACCTACGCCACCAACGGCGTGGGCACCAGCCACCACCTGGCGGCCGAACTGTTCCGCCAGGCCGCCGGCCTGGACATGCGCAACGTGCCGTACAAGGGCACGCCCGAGGCCCTGCAGGACATCATCGGCGGGCGCGTGCCGCTGGGCTTCATGGACCTGACCGCCTCCATCCCGCTGATCGCCTCGGGCAAGCTGAAGGCACTGGCCACCACCGGCACCAGGCGCTCGCCCGCGCTGCCGGATGTCCCCACAGTGGCCGAGGCCGGCGTGCCCGGCTTCGCGGCCGACACCTGGGTAGGCATCTTCGCGCCCAAGGGCACGCCCCAGGCCATCGTGGAAAAACTCAGCGCGGAGATGAAGACCGCGCTGGCGCTGCCCGAGCTGCGTGCCCGCGCGCAGACGCAGGGCCTGGAAGTGGCAGGCAGCACGCCGGCGGAACTGCAGCGCTTCCTGCAGGAAGAATCGGCGAAGTGGAAACGGGTGGTGAGCGAGGCGGGAATCAAGCTGCAATAACGCGCTGCGCTTGCGAGGGGCGGCGCCGGCCGCCCTACTTTTCCTCTTCCAGGTTCTCGATCATCTTCGCGCCTATCCGCAGGAACTCCGCCACCTCGTCCGGCGTCAGGTCCTCGCACGCATCCTTGTAGACCTCCATCGCCGAGTCGGTCATCAGGGTCAGCATTTCCTTGCCCCGCTCCGTCAACGACACCAGCCGGCGGCGCGCGTCCTGCTCGTCCGATACGCGCGCGATCAGGCCGTTCTTCTCCATGCGGGTCAGCGTGGCAGCCATGGAGGGCTGCTCGACGCCGACCATGCGCGCCAGTTCCATCTGCGTCGAGACCTGCACGTCGCGCAGGCAGCGCAGCACCGGGAACTGCCCGGGCATCACCCCGTGCGGGCCGGTCAATTGCGCCAGGCGCCAGACGATGCGCCGGTTCAGCGTGCCGACGACGAAACCGAGGCTTTGCGTGCGTATGTTCATAAGCGGGGAAAGGGGCGGCGGAGCGGGAAAGTTAGCACAAGTCCGCGCCCTTCCTTCCCCTAGCGGGCGCCGCCCGCCTCCTCCTCCAGCAACTGCCTGACCACCCGCCTGGCCCGCACCGCCGCCGTGTCGATGGGCAGCAGGATGGGCTTCAGGCTCATCAGGTCGGCCGTGCCCATGGCCTGCTGGACCGCCTCCAGCATGGGCTTGTCCTGCTCGCCGAAGCCCACCTGCTGCCAGTGCGCGATGGCCTGGTCCATCTCTTCGTCGGCCACGCGGAAGTTGCGACTGTGGGCAAAGAAGTAGTGCGTGGACGTTTCGGTCTCCGGCGTCACGATGTGGGCGGTGAAGCTCTGCCCTCCTTCGTCCCTGGGCCGCCCGGCGGGCGTGACGCCCGTGTCCAGGCGCAGCAGGCAGGGCGGGTCCCAGCGCATGTCCAGCCATTGGTCCACCGGCGAGCGGCCATCGTAGCCGGGCAGGCGCTTGGCGAACATGGGCGAGGCCTCGCCGTCCGGACACCACAGGTTGCTGTGCACGGTGCGCCCATCCTGCCTGACCTCGTGCCGGCCCTTCAGGATGGCCTCGCTGGCATGGAAGTTGGCATGCACGAACTGGGTGTGGCTCAGGTCGAGCAGGTTGTCGGTCTCCAACAGGTAATTGGCCCGCACGTGCAGATAGCCGTCCACGCGCCGCCGCGCCGGATCGTCCAGGAAGGAGAAGTCCGGAATGATGGACGGGTCGGCCAGCGACGGCTCGCCCAGCCACACCCATAGCAGCGTGTATTTCTCGACGGCGGGAAAGGCCCGTACCTCGGCCGCCTGGGGAATCCTGCCGTCGCCGTGCGGATTGCCCACGCATTTGCCGCCACCGTCGAACCGCAGTCCGTGATAGCCGCATTCGACGACGTCGCCGTCCACACGGCCCCGGCTCAATGGCGCGAAGCGATGGGGGCACCGGTCATGCAGGGCGGCCGGGCGGCCGTCCTGCCTTCGATAGAACACCAGCGGCGTATCGGCGATGCGCCGGGCCAGCATGCGGCCCTCGATCTCGCTCGACCATCCCGCCATGTACCAGGTATTGCGCAAGAACATGCACGGCTCCGTGTCAATCGACCTTGATGCCCAATTGCCTGACGATCGTCCCGTATTCCTCGTACTGCGAGGTAAAGAAGCGCAGGAAGGCCGTCCGGTCCAGCCCGCCGGGCTCGACCCCCAGCTGGGCGATGCGCCGCCGGGTGTCGGGATCGGCCAGCGTGGCCTGGGCCGCGGCGGCCAGCTTGTCCACCGCCGGCCCGGGCGTGGCGGCCGGCGCGAACAGGCCGAACCATTGCGTCATCTGCACCGGCGCGTAGCCCGCTTCGATGGTGGTGGGCAGCTCGGCCAGGAAGTCCGTCCGCTTCTTCGCCGTCACAGCCAGTGCCTTGAGCTTGCCCGAGCGGATATAGGTAATGGTCGACGCGATGGGCAAGATCGAGAAATCGAGACGGCCGGCGACCAGGTCGTTGACGATGGCGGGCTCGCTCTTGTAGGCGATCTCGGTTACCGGCAGCGAGGCCGCGTGCCCGAAGAGCTGCGACACGATGTTGGTCGTCGCCCCCGTTCCCAGCGACCCGAAGTTGATCGGCCGCCCGGTCTCCGCCGCGGCCGCGGTGAAGTCGCGCAGGTTGCCGGCCGGGGTCTCGGCCGACACCAGGAAGACGCTGGGCGAGGACGCCACGTAGGCCACTGCCGCGAAATCCTTCCTGGCATCGTAGGGAACGCTGGCATACACGTGCGGGTTGATGGCCATCACGCCCGAGCTGCCCAGCATGACCGTATAGCCGTCGGCCGCTGCCTGTGCCGTGGCCCGCGCCGCGATGAATCCGCTGGCGCCCACCCGGTTCTCGACGATGACGCTTTGCCCCAGGCGCGCGGCCATGCCCTGCGCCAGGATCCGGCCCAGCAGGTCGGCCTGGCTGCCCGGCGCATTGGCCACGTAGATCGATACCGGCCGCGACGGAAATTCGTCGGCGCGCACCGGGCCGGACAGCGCGCTCGAACAGGCGGCCGCGCACGCCGCATACACCATGCTTCGTCTCCACATGTCTCCAACCCCTTCTTGTCGGCTTCTATCGGGTGAGAAAACATGCTATTGATACGGCCAGAATTGCTCAAACAAATTCTCATCATGGCCACTATTGATGATGTAGATGTTCTGGCGGGCCGGCTGGACTTGAACCTGCTGCGGGTCTTCATGGCCGTGATGCAGGAACGCAGCATCACCCTGGCCGGATCGCGGCTGGGCCTGACCCAATCGGCCACCAGCGCGGCCGTCAATCGCCTGCGCCAGCAGTTGAACGACCAGTTGTTCGTGCGCACGCGCCAGGGCATGGAGCCGACCAGCCTGGCCATCGCGCTGGCCACGCCGGTAGGCAACGCGCTGGGATTGATCCGCGATGCGCTGGAGGAATCGCGCGGCTTCGATGCGCGGACGACCATGCGGGAGTTCCGGCTGTTGATGACGGACGTGGGCGAACTGATGTTCATGCCGCGGCTGACGGCCTGGGTGCACGAACATGCCCCTGGCGTGCGCCTGAGCTGCCGGCAGGCGCCGCGCGACCGGTACGGCGCCGAACTCGAGACCGGCGGCGCCGACCTGGCCCTGGGCATGCTGCCGCTGGGCGAACGGGACTTCGTGCAGCAGCGGCTCAAGGACGAGACCCTGGTCTGCCTGGCCTGCGCCGGCAACCCGGTCGCGCGCAAGCGGCTGACGCTGGAGGCCTTCCTGTCGCTGCCGCACGTGGTGATCCGCGCGCCGGCGATGGGCGACCGGTTCGTCGTCAAGGCCCTGGGCGAGCATGCCGGCCGGCGCAAGGTCGTGGCCGAGGTCCAGCACTATCTGTCGGTGCCCATGATCCTGCGCGACAGCCCTTTCCTGGCGGTGGTGTCGACCTCGGTGGCGGCGGAACTGGCCGGGCCCAACCGGCTGGCGGCCCTGCCGCTGCCCTTCAAGCTGGAGCCGCTGGCGATCCGGCAGTTCTGGCACAAGCGCTGGAACAACGACCCGGGCCACCGCTGGCTGAGGAACGGCATCGTATCCCTGTTCGGCAGGGCGACGCGACGCTAGCCCGTGCCTTTCCGGCCGCGCTTGCCTTCCTTGTTTCCAAACAGTTCGACCAGGCTCTCGCGCAGCCAGGTCAGCGCGGGATCCGCGTGATAGCGGTGGTGCCAGTACATGTTCAGGTCGAACACCGGAAACTTCACCGGGGATTCGCAGATTTCGAGGTTGGATTCCCGCACGGCCAGCCGGCCGAAGTTGCTGGGCACGGGCGCGATCAGGTTGGTGTCGGCCACGATGGGAAGCACCGACAGGAAGCTGCGCACGCGCAGCGCGATCTCGGCGCGCACCGCGCGGCTGAGCAGCACGCCCTCGACCGCCGCCAGGTGATGCGTCGCCGGCGGAGCGGCAAGGATGTGGCGCAAGTTGCGCAGCTGGCCCAGCGTCAGGGGCTTTCCCTGCGTGGCGCGGTCTTTGCGCCGCACGTAGACGAAGTGCTCGGGAAACAGCGTCTGCTGGTGTATCTGCTTGCCCAGGCCGGGAATGAAACCCATGGCCATGTCGATGTCGCCCGAGGCCAGGCCCTCGCCCAGTTCCCGCAAGTCCGCCGAGAGGCTTTCCACCGTGATGCCGGGCGCGTGCTCGCCCAGGTAGGCCAGCAGCTTGGGCAGGAAGTAGCGCTCGCCGGCATCGCTCATGGCGATGCGGAACGAGCGGTGGGCATCCTGGGGCTTGAACTCCGTTCGTTCTATGGTGGTCCGCACGGTTTGCAATGCGGACGCGACGGGTATCGCCAGCTGTTCGGCAAAGGGCGTCGGCACGACGCCCCGCTGCATGCGCACGAACAGCGGGTCGCCGTAGGTCTCGCGCAGCTTGGCCAGCCCGTAGCTGACCGCCGGCTGCGACAGGCCCAGACGTTGCCCGCAGGCGGTCAGGTTGCGCGTCTGGTAGATGGTATCGAACAGCTCAAGCAGGTTGAGGTCGATCTGCCTGGTCAGGGGCCGGGCCGTCGGGCGCATGTTCAGTCATCAGCGGATTCGATATCACAAATCTTATCTTTTAATTTCTCAAATGAGTACCCGTCCCCTAGAGTAGCAGCGCCAAGGGAGGCAATACCATGAACCTGCACATACGACTGGCCGTCCTAGCCGGCATTCTTTCCATGGCCGCCACGGCGGCGAACGCGCAGTCCTTTCCCACGAAGCCCGTCCGCATCCTCACCCCCTCTTCCGTGGGCAGCGGCCCCGACGTCGCGCTGCGAGCCATCGCCGAGCAGCTCGGCAAGAAATGGGGACAACCCGTGCTCGTCGACAACCGCCCGGGCGGCAACGGCTTCGTCGCCACCGGCCTGTTCAAGCAGGCCAAGCCCGACGGCTACGAACTGATCGCGCCGGACAGCAGCCACATCGCGACGCATCCGCACACCTTCCGCAAGCTGCCCTACGACCCGCGAAAGGACTTCGAACCGATACGGCCGATCCTGAATACCGCGTTCTTCGTCGTGGTCGGCGCGAACAGCCCCTACAAGACGCTGGGGGACATCATCCGGGCCGCCAGGGAGCAACCCGGCCGGGTGACCTATGGATCGTGGTTCGTGGGCAGTCCCGGACACCTGGGCGGACTGCGGCTGCAATCGCTGAAAGGCATCGAGATGCTGCACGTGCCGTTCAAGGACATGGGCCAGTTGATGGCCGCCGTCGCCGCCGGGGAAGTCGGGTGGACGCTGGGCAGCGACGCCAGCGCTGGACCGTTGGAGAAGGCGGGCAAGCTGCGCTATCTCGCGATCGCCGCGCCCACGCGCTCGCCCATCCATCCGCAGGTGCCTTCGGTGGACGAAAGCCCGGACACGAAGGGGTACGACGTGCAGGCCTGGGTCGGCCTGTTCGCGCCGCCCGGCACGCCCGAGGCGATCAAGCAGCGCATCAGCGACGACGTCGCCGCCGTCCTGAAGTCGCCGCAGATCGTCGAACGCTACCGGCTGCTGGGCTACGAGAACCCGGACCTCGATCCCGGGCAGTTCGCCGCCCGCATCCAGCGCGACACGGACGCCTGGGGCGCCGTCATCAAGCAGGCCGGCCTGCGGCTGGACGACTGACCGCCACGCGCAACCAGAAGAGGAAGCTTTTCATGCAATCGAAGCCAAGGCCGGGAACGATGGATCGATACCGGGTGCAAGGCCAGCTTGCCGTCGTGACCGGCGGCGCCCACGGCATCGGCCTCGCATGCGCCGGACTGCTGCGCGAAGCGGGAGCCCGAGTGGTGATCGTCGACCGCGACGGCCCCGCCGCCCGGGCCGCCGCGCAGGCGCTGGGCGACGGCGACGCCCGGGAACTGGATGTCCAGGATGCGGGCGGTATCGGCCCCGTGTTCGCTTCCATCCGCGCGCATCACGGCCCCATCGGCATCCTGATCAACAACGCCGGCATCTCGATCCGCAAGGGCGCCCTGGAACTGGAGCTGGAGATGTGGAGGCAGGTCCTGGACGTCAACGTGACCGGCGCCTTCCTGTGCGCGCGGGAAGCGGTGCGCAACATGGGCGCGGCGGGTGGCTGCATCGTCAACACCGCATCCATCATGGGGCTGTCCGGCGGAAGCCTGTATCCCAACGCGGCCTACCATACCGCCAAGGGCGCGGTGGTCAACATGACGCGGTCGCTGGCGATCGAGTGGGCGCCGCGCCGGATTCGGGTCAACGCCGTGGCGCCGACCTGGACCCGCACCTCGTTCATCGGCGAACTCTCGGCCGACGTCCGTACGCGCATCGATGCCCTGACTCCGCTGGGAAGGCTGGCCGAACCCGAGGACGTGGCCGAGGCCATGCTGTTCCTGGCCAGCCCCGCCGCCTCGATGATCACGGGGCACATCCTTCCGGTGGACGGCGGCTACCTCGCCCAGTAGATTCCGTCCATGCCTCCCGTTGCCATTGCCTGCGCCATCCTCGCCCCGCTGATCTGGGGCGCCCAACTCGTCGTCATCAAGATCGGCCTCGCGGCGTTCCCGCCGCTGTTCTTCGTGTCGCTGCGCTTCGCCATCCTCTCGGCCATCCTGCTTCCCTTCGTGCCCCGGCCACGGCGCGACCAGGTGTGGCCTGTCATCCTGATCTCCATCTTCATGGGCGGCCTGAACTTCTCGCTGATCTTCATGGGACTGGGGCAAGGTCAGGCCAGCCTGGCCGGCGTGGCCATCCAGCTGGCGACGCCGTTCACGGTGCTGCTGGCCTGGCCGCTGCTGGGCGAACGTCCGCCGCTGCGCGTCCTGCTGGGCGTGGCCATCGCGTTCGGGGGCGTGGCCCTGGCCACCGTCGATCCCGGCGCGCAGGTCGCGCTGCTGCCCACGCTCATGTTCGTCGGCGCGGCCTTCGGCCTGGCCATGGGCGGCGTGCTGACGAAGCGCTACGGCCCCTTCGATCCGTTCATGCTGGTCGCCTGGATGTCCACCCTCGCACTGCCGCAGATTTTCGTCATGTCGCTGGCGATGGAAACCGGCCAGATCGACGCGCTGCGATCCGCCCCCGGCTCGGCCTGGCTGGCGCTGGCCTACACCGTGCTCCTGGGAGGCATCGCCGGCTTCGGACTCTGGTTCTGGCTGATCGGCCGCTATTCGATGGCGCGGGTCGCGCCGTATGGCCTGCTGCAGACGGCATTCGCCGTCATCACCGCCACCATCTTCCTGGACGAACCGCTGACCGTCACGCTGGTGGGCGGCATGTTCCTCTGCATCGCGGGGGTGGCCATCACGCAGCGCCGCACCTGACCGCTCAGCCAGCCAGGTGCGCCATCACCAGCGAACGCAGCACCGGCAGCCGCCCCGAGAAGAAATGGTCGGCGCCCGGCACCACGACCACCGGCTGCATGCGAGGCCGCGCCCAGTCGAATACCAGCGGCAAAGGAACACGGTCGTCCAGTTCGCCGTGGACCACCATCGCATCCGGAACGTCCGCGGGCGGATCGTAGCGGCGCCTTCCCGGGATGTCGCCAGCCGGCATCCCGGCCAGGCACACGCGCCAGGCCGGATCGCCGCGATCGGCCAAGGCCCGCGCCACCCGGGCCTGCACGAACGCGCCGAAGGAAAACCCGACCAGCGCCAGCCGCGTGCCGGGACGAGCGTCGCGCAGCGCGTGGCATAGCGCCAGCACGTCGTCGGTCTCGCCCTCGCCTTCGCCATGCGGACCGGTACTGTGTCCCACGCCACGGAAATTGGGCCGGGCGACCAGCCAGCCCGCGTCGCACAGCGCCCGCGCCAGGAACTGGGGAATCTTGTGCCGGGCGTTCCCGCCCTGCAGCGGATGAGGATGAGTGACAACCGCGAGACCGGTCACGGCGCCGCCGGGCAGGTCGAACACGACCTCCAGGTCTCCCGCCGGACCGTCCAGCAACGCGCTGCCGCTCTGGGTCAGATCGAGTGGTTTCATGGTGGGAATCATACGCGGTCATGGCGGGTGGCTTCGCTGGGACACCTTTGTCCCGCCCGGCCGCCGGGCGCGCCGCGTTTGGACGGATACTGCGGCTTTCCTTTCCCCCTGCCGCCATGACTCTTGCCGTCCTTGCCAGCTGCGCCCTGACCGGCATCGACGCGCCGCCGGTGCGCGTCGAGGTCCACCTGGCGCCGGGCCTGCCTTCCTTCACCATGGTCGGCCTGGCCGATACCGAGGTGCGCGAAAGCCGCGAGCGCGTGCGTGCCGCGCTGCTCAGTTCCGGCTTCGACTTCCCGGCGGGCCGGCTGACCGTCAACCTGGCGCCCGCCGACCTGCCCAAGGAATCCGGGCGCTTCGACCTGCCCATCGCGGTGGGCGTGCTGCTGGCATCCGGGCAGATCGCCATGCCCTCGCTGGCCGGCCGCGTTCGCGCGCGGGACGCCGTCCCGCCGCTGGCCCGGCTGGTGCTGGCCGGCGAACTGTCGCTGACCGGCGCGCTGGTGCCCGTCGCGGGTGCCCTGGCCATTGCCCTGTCGTTGTCGCGGCGCCAGCCGGGCGCCGAACTGCTGCTGCCCGCCGGCAGCGCCGGACAGGCGGCGCGGGTGCCGGGACTGCGGGTCTACGGCGCCGCCACGCTGCGCGATGTCGTGGCGCACCTGGAGGAAAAACAGGTGCTGACCGCCACGGCCGGCCACGCCGATGCCGCCGCCGGCCTGCCGCCCTGCCTGTCCGACGTCAAGGGCCAGTACGGCGCACGCCGGGCCCTGGAGGTCGCGGCGGCCGGCGGCCACAACCTGCTGATGCTGGGGCCGCCGGGTTCGGGCAAGAGCATGCTCGCGCAGCGCCTGCCCGGCCTGCTCCCTCCGCTGCGGCATGACGACGCGCTGGAAGCCGCCGCCATCGCCAGTCTTGCGCCCGGCCCCGCGCCCCCCTTCGGCCTGCGGCCGTTCCGCGCGCCGCACCATTCGGTATCGGGTGCCGCGCTGGTGGGCGGAGGCACTCGGCCCCGGCCCGGGGAAATCACCTTCGCCCACCTGGGCGTGCTGTTCCTGGACGAACTGCCCGAGTTCGGCCGGCACGTGCTCGATACCCTGCGCGAACCGCTGGAAACCGGCCGCGTCTCCATCGCACGCGCCCAGCACCGCACCGACTATCCGGCGCGCTTCCAGCTGGTGGCCGCGATGAACCCCTGCCGGTGCGGCTGGCACGGCAGCAACGTGAAGGCCTGCGCCTGCACGCCCGACCAGGTGGCCGCCTACCGGGCACGGCTGTCCGGCCCGCTGCTCGATCGCATCGATCTCCAGGTCGAGGTCCCCGCCGCCGGCGACGACTGGGCCGACCTGCCTCCCGGCGAACCCACCGCCGCCGTGCGCCAGCGAGTCGAGACCGCCCTGGACCTGCAGCATCGCCGGCAGGGCTGCGCCAACGCGGCCCTCGCACCGGGGCAGGTCGACGCCTACTGCCGTCCCGATGCCGCCGCCCGAGCCTTGTGGAAACAGGCCATGAAGCAGTTCGCGTGGTCGGCGCGCACGGCGCACCGGGTATTGAAGGTGGCGCGGACGGTGGCAGACCTGGCGGGCGCGGCCGAGATCGGCAGCCCGCACATGGCCGAGGCGGTGCAGTTCCGACGGCCATTGAGGGAACGATAGGCACGGCCACGCCGGGTCCATCAACAATCGACCATTCCGTATCGACCATCCTCCTCGATGGCCCCTACAATCACGGTCGCTCAAACATGCGCCCGGGTTGCTCATCCCCCTATGACCGCCTGTCCTTCTGCCCGACGAGATCCGATACGCCCCACCCCGACCGGTGCGGCATGAGCGTTGAATTCGTCATCGGGGTGCTGAATACCTCCATGTCGGCGATCTTCGGCGCAAGCTTGCTGGCCCTTTGGTACTACCAGCGCGAACTGGGCTATATCGCCATCCTCGTAGGCTCGTACGCGGTAAGAATCCTGTCCTTCGGCAGCCTGTATGCCGCCTTCGCGCTGGACATGCTGGCACTGCGCATGGCGGCCAATACGCTGATCCTGATAGCAACGATGCTGCTGTCCATCGCGATTTCCAAGCGGCTGCGGATCCGGCCGCACTACGGCAGCCTGACGGCCATGACGGCGATATCGCTGGTGGGCGGAGGCTTCTTTCTGCTGGTACAGGACAACCTGCCGATGCGGGCCGCCATCATCAACCTGGGGCTGGCCTCGATCTGCTTCGTGATGCTGGCCGACCTGGCCACGCGCCGCCAGCGGACACCGGTCGAACAACTGCTGTTCGCCCAGATCGTCATCGCGCTCCTGAGCTTCGCCGTACGGCCCCTGACCTTCCTGATTTCCTGGATCGGCCCCGCGCAGTCCGAAGCCGTCTACTGGATCGTGGTGTCGATCTCCGACACGCTGATCTGCTCGACACTGGCGGCAGCCATTTTCGCGGTCATCGCCGTCGACGTGATGGACCGGTTCAAGGCCGAAGCCCAGATCGACATGCTGTCCGGCCTGTTCAACCGCCGCGGCTTCGAATCGCGCGCCATGCCCCTGCTGGCTCGACAGACCGGCAGCGCGCCCGCCGCCCTCATCCTGACCGACCTGGATCACTTCAAGGCCATCAACGACCGCTTCGGGCACCTGGACGGCGACAAGGTCATCCGGGCCTTTTCCGACATCCTGAAGGACAAGGCGCCGCGCGACGCCGTCGTGGGACGCATAGGCGGCGAGGAATTCGCGGTCCTGCTGCCGCCGGGACTGGCCGCTGCGGCCCACGCCATGGCCGATACCGCCCGGTCCGCGTTCAAGGCCGCGGCACCTGGCATCTTCGCGCACGCCTGCCACCCCACCGCGAGCTTCGGGATCGCCGTCGCTCGTGCGGGCGACAACCTCCTGGCCCTGATGGAGCGTGCCGACCGCTCCCTGTACCAGGCGAAGAACGACGGGCGGGACTGCATTCGATAGGCGCGGCGCCTTCGCTATGCAAGCGTCGCTCGTTCGCCCCGAAGAGTTCCGGACGCGGCTATTGACCTGACGGCAGTCCGGGTTCGATTACGCCCCGCGCTCTTGGCTTCGTAAAGCAGCTTGTCGGCCCGTTCATAGAGCTTCACGAAGCCTTCATCGTCCAAGGCCCTCGCCACGCCCATGCTGGCGGTAACGGGTCGTCCGAGCCCCGGAACCCTATCGGCAACGATTGCGGGGATCGCCTGTCGCCGCCGCTCGGCCTCGATACCGGCATCCTCGCCACGCAGGAAAAGCACGAACTCTTCGCCGCCAAGGCGATAGGCCACAACGTCCGGACCGGCCTCGATGGCGCTGGCCACGGCCTTGAGCACCGCGTCTCCGACCGCATGCCCGTTCAAGTCATTGATCGCCTTGAAATGATCGAGATCGATGACGGCCAGCGTGTCGAAGCCTTCGACTCGAAGCCGCGCGAACTGTCTTTCGATCGCCCGCCGGTTGAACAATCCCGTCAAGGGGTCGGTTTCGGAAAGCCGTTCAAGCAGATAGGCTTCGGTGCGCGCACGATCCCGCTCTCGCTTCATCGTCATGAAGCGGTCCGCCACGCCAAGCGTCGTGAAGAGGACTTCACACAGGCAACCCGCGTAGAACATGAGCATGGCGTCAGCGCTGTGGAACCAGGGCGTCACCCCCGTCACCAGGCGGGTCAGCCCGACGAACACCATGGGCGTGTATCCGACTGTCTGGAACTTCGCGGCACGGCTTCCACGGCGCAGCGCGTCGATCATCGACAGGATGAAAACGATAAGGATCGGCGCGAACGCCGCCGTGTAGGCACTCGATTGCACGGGCCGCGCAACGAACGGGAACGCCGCGTGCAATGCACTCAGGAATATTGCCCACACCGCGCAATACGGCAGCATGCGCCGAAGAACGGGATGCATCAGTCCGGACTCGATGAAGCTGTAGGTGAACATCGTGCCGGAAGCGACGGTTGCTCCGAAGATCACCGTCGTCATCCAGCTCAGCGTCATCGCGGGCGGATCGAACAGCACGACCGAGATGTTCGACGAGACCAGCAGGGTCATCAGCAGCGACAGCGTGAGCGCCGAATGCCAGAGCACGAACGGTTTGCGCAGTACCTGATAGAACGCCGCATTGAAGATCAGCGGCATGACGAGCATGCCCGCAAGCGCGGAAACGATGACCAGGAGCCGCGAGGCACCGGCGCCGTCGCCCGCGGCATCCTCGGACGCCAGATAGGCTTTCTCCAGCGTCATCCGGTGGCTGGGCAGGTCAATGGCGACGACGATCTGCTTCGTCACGCGCGTTACCTCGGGCAGGGAAGCCTTGAAGTACCCGCCGACCATCGAACTGGACAGGGCGGCGGCGGGAATGGTGCTTTGCCGGACCGTGCCGTCCTGGTCGATCGCAAGCAGATGCACCGCCTCGAGTGCGCTGCGCCGCGAGAGAAAATACCGGGGAAGGGGGCCGTCCGGGCCAAGATCGAAACGAAGCAGCGCCCGCTCCGCATCGATGGAAAATTCTCGATCGGCACAGGACCATCGCTCGTCCGACCTGGCCATCGCGACGAGGTCATCCGACAATCCGCCGGATGCCCAGCAAGCGCTGCGAATGTCGGCGAAATCGGCCGCGATGGCCGGCACTGCGCCAAGGTACGCCAGTATCGCCATGAGCAGCGACACCGCCAAGACACACTTTCGAAAGCGACCCCACGCCATAACGCCTCGACAGCGCAACAAGATTTCGATGCAGTCAAGCGCGTCCGATATCAGCTTGGCAGAGCAGTCGCCCGATAGGCCGGAAGCAGGGCGGCAGGGCGCTGGGCTGCTAAACGCGGCAGTTTAGCAAACTGCCCGCGCCAGAATGGGCCCGAATCGCCAGGGGAAATAGGGCTAGTTCGCGGTTTCACCTTGATATCCTGCCGTCAGTCAGGAACGTCAAGGAACTCGCGACATGCTCACGACAGAAACGGCCACCATGCTGGCGAACTACGGCAACTGGGCGGACCAGGTACTTTTCAAAGCGATGCGGGCACTGCCCGAAGGCGCGGTCACGCAACGCCGCCAGACGCTGTTCGGATCGATGATCGGGACGTTGAACCACAACTACCAGGTGGACCTGATCTGGCGCGCCCACCTGCTGGGGGAAAAACACGGCTTCTCGACCCGCCGCGATCTGCTGCATCCCGACCTGGACACCCTCGTGGTGGAGCAGTTGAAGGTCAACCAGTGGTACATCGACTGGGCCGCCAGCCAGACCCCGGACAGCCTGGGCGAGCGGTTGAAGTTCAATTTCGTATCGGGACAGGCGGCCGAGATGGCCCGGGGCGGAATGTTCCTGCACATCGTCAACCACAAGACGTACCACCGCGGCTGGGTCTGTGAGATGTTCTTCGATGCCGGCGTCAATCCTCCGGAAACCGATCTGTCGGTCTACCTGACCGAAGGGTGAGCAAACCGGTAGTACCATGCACGCTTGCCGGCCGCCCGCCGCGTCCGGTCCTCAATCCGTGCAGGGAAGATCCACAGCGCATGCGTTCCATAGGCCGCACACGAAGTCTGTCCGAAGAACTCGTGCAGCTCATGTCCGAGAAAATCCACGGCAAGATGTGGAAGCCCGGCGACAAGCTGCCGACGGAAGCCGAGATCATGCAGGAGTACGGCGTCAGCCGCACGGTGGTGCGCGAGGCGATCTCGCGCCTGCAGGCTGCGCGCATGGTCGAGACCCGGCACGGCATCGGCACCTTCCTGCTGGAGCCGCCGGTGGCGCCGCTGCGGCTCGATGCCCGGGACGCGGTCACGATGCTGGACGTGATGGCGGTGCTGGAACTGCGCATCACGGTCGAGACCGAAGCCGCCCGCCTGGCCGCCGAGCGGCGCACCGAACAAGACTTGGCCGAACTACGCCGCGCGCTGGCGGCCTTCGAGGCGCAGATCGAGCCGGGCGGCGACACCGTCGCGGCGGACCTGGCCTTCCACCAGCAGGTGGCCATCGCCACCGGCAACCGCTATTTCCACGAGATCCTGGCGCAGATGGGGGCCACCATCATTCCCCGGACGCGGGTCGATACCGCGGAACTGGCGCGCGATGACCGGCGGGCCTACCTGGCGCGGGTACATCGCGAGCACCAGGCCATCTACGAGGCCATCGCCCGCCAGGACCCGGACGCCGCGCATGCCGCGATGCGTGCCCATCTGGCCCGAAGCCAGGAAAAGCTGCGGCAGGCCTATGCCGCCGGCCAGGGCGACGAGAACCCGGCCACCTAGCGTCTCCGCGAGCGTCCACCGATGTCAGGCCACCATTGCCTTCCCTCGGTTTAAGTTGTACGATGACTGACGACATATCACTTGCCGCCCCTTTCATCACCGGATGCCGCCATGACTCCTCAAGAACTGAAGGCCACGATTTCCCAGGGATTGCTCTCGTTTCCCGTCACCGATTTCGACCAGAACGGCGATTTCGCGCCCAAGGGCTACGCCGCCCGACTGGAATGGCTGGCCCCCTACGGGGCGAGCGCGCTGTTCGCCGCGGGCGGCACGGGCGAATTCTTTTCGCTGACGCCGGCCGATTATTCGGCGGTGGTGAAGACGGCGGTGGACGTGTGCGAGAAGCGCGTTCCCATCCTGGCGGGCGCCGGCGGCCCCACCCGCACGGCCATCGCCTATGCGCAGGAAGCGCAGCGCCTGGGCGCCAAGGGCGTCCTCCTGATGCCCCATTACCTGACCGAGGCCAGCGAAGCCGGCATCGAGGCCCACGTGGAAGAGGTCTGCAAGTCGCTGGACATAGGCGTGATCTTCTACAACCGCGCCAACTCGCGGCTGGGGCCGGCGGCGCTGTCGCGCCTGGCGGACCGCTGCCCCAACCTGATCGGCTTCAAGGACGGCATGGGCGACATCGAGGCCATGGTGCGCGTGCGCCGCGGCCTGGGCGACCGCTTCGCCTACCTGGGCGGGCTGCCGACCGCGGAAGTCTACGCGGCGGCCTACAAGGCGCTGGGCGTGCCCGTGTATTCGTCGGCCGTCTTCAACTTCATTCCCAAGACCGCGATGGCGTTCTACCAGGCCGTGGCCAAGGACGACGCGCAGACCATCGGCCGCCTGCTGGACGAGTTCTTCCTGCCCTACCTGGAAATCCGCAACCGCCGCGCCGGCTACGCGGTCAGCATCGTCAAGGCCGGCGCCCGCCTGGTCGGCCACGACGCGGGCCCGGTCCGCGCGCCGCTGACCGACCTGGACCAGGACGAGATGCAGCGCCTGGCAGCGCTGATCGAGAAGGTGGGCGGGCAGTAGGCGGTCAGCCCAGGCTTTCCGGATCCAGGCGCGCCGCTTCCCTGCGCCGCGCCAGGTAGGTCACGCCCCACATCACCACGCCCAGCGCCAGCAGCCATCCCGCCACCTCGTACTGGATGGGATCGCGGCCGGTGAAGGGCGTGACCATGAACAGGCACACCACCGCTCCCAGCACGGCCAGCGGCGTCCAGGTGCGGAAATGCGGATGCCCGACGCGGTCGCCGCGCAGCAGCAGCACCGCGACGTTGACGAACGCGAACACGCCCAGCAGCAGCAGGGCCGTGGTGCCGCCCAGCGCGCGGATGGCCTCGGAGTCGCTGGCCGCGGACACCAGCACGATCAACCCCACCGCCAGCACGGTGGTGAACAGGATGGCGGTCCACGGCGTCTGCGTGCGCGCGTGCACGTGCGAAAGAAAGGAAGGCAGCACGCCCTGGCGCGACATGCCGTACAACAGGCGGCTGGCCATCATCATGTTGATCAGCGCCGAGTTGGCGACCGCGAACATGGAGATGACGGGCATGATCACTTCCATGGGCAGGCCGGGCGCGGCGCGCTTGACCACCAGCACCAGCGGCGTGGAGCTGGAGGCCAGCTCGCCCACGGGTATCAACGCCACGGCGCAGATGGACACCAGCACGTAGATGGTGGCCGTCAGCCCCAGCCCGGTCAACAGCACCTTGGGGAAGATGCGGTTGGGGTCGTGGGTTTCCTCGGCCATGTTGACCGAGTCCTCGAAGCCCACCATGGCGTAGAAGGCCAGCGCGGTGGCCGAGGTGATGGCCAGGAAGACACTCTTGTCCTCGGGCGTATCGAAGGCCACCACGCGCGAGAAGTCGGCCTGCCCGCCCGCGATCGCATAGAAACCCAGCAGTATCACCAGCAGCAGGCCGCTCAGTTCGACCAGGGTCAGCACCACGTTGGTCTTGACGCTTTCGGACACGCCGCGCAGGTTGACGCACATGACCAGCAGCATGAAACCCACCGCGCCCAGCGTGGTCAGCGTGGGACTGGCGTCGATGCCCAGGGACACGAGCAGGTTGGCGGCGAAGGCCTGCGAAGCGGTCGAGGCCGAGGTCAGGCCCGAGCACATCACGGTGAAGCAGATGATGAAGGTCAGGAAGTGCAGGCCGAAGGCCTTGTGTACGTACAGCGCGGCGCCCGCCGCGCGGGGATACTTCGTGACGAGTTCGAGATACGAGAAGGCGGTAAGCAGCGCGATCAGGAAGGCGGCCAGGAAGGGCGCCCAGGCCGCCCCGCCCACTTCGCCGGCCACCTGGCCGGTCAGGGCATAGACGCCGGTGCCCAGGATGTCCCCCACGATGAACAGTAGCAACAACTTGGGCCCCATCACGCGTTTCAGGGGAGTGCCGCCCTCTTGCGCTGCCGCCATCGTGAGCCTCTTCGCGGGTATGCCGATGGATCGATTCTAGTGGGCACGCATTCCGTGCGTGTGTTGCTCATGCAACCGAATGTCTCGGCCCGGCTCAATCTACCCTGGCGTTGGACCGCCGCACCGCATCTCCCCAGGCTTGCAGTTCCGCTTCTACGTGGGTGCGGAATTCGGCGGGAGACCCACCGGCCGCCTCGACCGCGCGCTCATTCAGCGTCTGCCGAATCTCCGGCGTGGCCAGGGCACGGTTCACCGCTGCGTTCAGGCGATCGACGATGGCGACCGAGGTGCCGGCGGGCGCCCACAGGCCGTCCCAGGCCATGACGCTGAAGTCCGCGACTCCGCTCTCGGCCAGGGTGGGAAGCTCCGGTACCTGGGGCGAACGCACCGGACTGCTGACGGCCAGGCCGCGCAACCGGCCGTTCCTGACCATGGGCAGGGGAATGGGCATGACATCGATCATCAGCGATATTTGTCCGCCCATCAGGTCCTTGAGCGATGCCGCGTTGCCGTTGTACGGCACGTGCACCATCCTGATGCCCGCCTTGGCCGCCAGCATCTCGGCGGCCAAGTGCGACGTGGTGCCATTGCCGCCCGAGCCGTAGACATACTTGCCGGGGTTGTCCTTCAGGAGACGGAGCAGCTCGGGCATGGTGGTGGCGGGGAAATCGGAGCGCACCACGACGATCAGGGGCAGTTTGGTGAATTGCGCGATGGCGGCGAAATCCTTGACCGGATCAAAGCCCGTAGCGGCGCCGTAGAGGGACTTGTTGATAGCGTGGGTGCCGTTGGTGCCATACAGCAAGGTATAGCCGTCGGCTGCCGCACGCGCCACGTACTGCGCGCCGATATTGCCGCCCGCGCCCGGCCGGTTCTCTACCACGACCGTCTGCCCCAGCTCCTTCTGTAGCATGGTTCCCAGCAGGCGTCCCTGCACGTCGCCGCCACTACCGGCCGGGAACGGAACCACGAGATGAATGGGTTTGGCGGGATAAGCTTCCTGCGACAGTGCGAGGCCCGGCGCCGACAGCGCGCACGCCAGGCCGGCGACGGACAGGCTGGACAACATGGTTTTCATGGGATGCCTCCTGGGAGGCGGCCGCCTTGGCCGCCGACTGTTCATGGCTTGGCGGGCAGCCCGACGAGCGCCCGGTATTGGTTGGCAGAAGCCGGCGTGCGGCCCAGCAGTCCCGCGATGTCGCGAGCCATGCCGAACATCTCCAGATTGCTCTTTAGCCGCTCGTCGCGATGCGGGTGTTTCCACGGCGTGTCCTCGGTGCCGACACGGATGTGCAGTCCCATCATCGTGGCCAGCGTGGTCATGTAGAGCGACGCGCGCCCCGCGGCACATACGGTGATGACGCTATCCGGGTCGATCTTGCGGATCTGGTCAACCATCAGGAACAGATGTCGGCTCATGTCCTGCGCGTCGCTTACCCAGGTGCCGGAAATGAGCGTCCTGCCCACGTCGAAGGGCAAGCCGTACAGCACGATCCAGTTGTACGGCTTCTTCAGAATGCCCGTGTCGATCAGCTTGCGCTTGGCCAGCTCGATCTCGCCCGAACTATGAATGGCGATTTCCGGTTTGACGCCATGTTCCTCCAAGGCCTGGACGGCGGGAATCATGAAGGCATCCGGATGTCCCGAGGCGCATGGCGCGACCTCGGCCAACCCCGCGCGGGCCGGACTGACGCATACGTCGAAGGATTCGCCGTTCAGGATGTTCAGATTGGGGACGAAGTCGGTGCCAAAGCGCCGACGCAGCGGATCGAGCACGAGCGAGTAGGCTTCGACCGGTGGAATGTCCCGATCCAACCGCCGGCCCCGCTCGTCCACCACCCACGTAAAGTCCAGATGCACGCCGCAGGCGCCGGCCTCGATGACGTCGGACGCGGCATCGACATAGTGCTGGATGGACGAATGGCCCGCCCCCTCGTCCAGGCGCGCCGCCACCGCGGTGTTGATGGCGATCGTGGCGGGAATATCCCACCGAGGCTGGACACTGGCGTCCGCAACAAAGCGGTACTCCTCCATCTCCCGGCGCGCGGCCTCCCACAACGGCAAACGTTCCTGCATGACAGCCTCCGATCCGTGTCGTGAATTAATTCGTTCTAGATCGAATTAATTCACGACACGGATCAAAAGACAAGGCCCCTAGGGAAAATACCGCCTGTTTCGACAACGGCGTTTTTCATTGCGCCGGGTTTGCAGGCATCATTGCGGCAGACGCCGGCAGCCGGCCAGGAAACCGTTTGCATGAAACCAGCTAGTACGAAGAAGACCGGGACCCGATCGACATCCACGAAGCGCAGAGCCCCCCCGGGACACGAGCATTTCGATGAGCGCGACCGCACGATCGCCTGGGTCATCCGCACACTGCACCGCCTGTACACCGCCAAGGCCCAGGACATCTTGGACGAGGACAAGATCACCATCGCCCACTGGTATTACCTGCGCGTCCTGGCCACGCATGGCCAGCTCACCCAGCTCGAACTGAGCCGCCGCGTGGGCATCGCCTCGAACACCGCCGTACCCGCGCTGGAGAACATGGAAAGAATGGGCCTGGTCACCCGGGCCCGCGACCCCGACGACCGCCGCAAGCACCAGGTCGAATTGACCGAACGGGGCCGGGCACTGGTCGACAAGCTGCTGCCGCGCATGGTCGACATGCTGGAAGAGTCGATCACCGGCGCCACCGTCGACGAGGTCCGGACGTTCTGGAAGGTGCTGCTCCTGGTCGAAGGCAACCTTCGCGACGAGGCCGACGGCGGCTTCGATTGACGCCGGGTGCGGATCCGGAGTTTCGCGCTATCCTTGCGGGGACCCGCGGCCGGCCCCGGCCTCCGCTCTGTTACACCCTTTGCCCGCCGCCCCGTGCCCCCACGCGCCGCAATGCACCGATCCCCGCCGTCATTTCCCGCCATCCCGCTCCCGCAAGGAGCCGCCTGATGGGCGTCTTCCACATCTATTTCTCCATCCTCAGCCTGCTGGCCCCGCTCATGGTGGTCATCGGCGTCGGCACCACCTGGGGGAAGCTGGGACACGCATTCCCCGCCCAGTTCGTCACGGTGCTGGCCACTACCGTCACCACGCCGGCGCTGGTGTTCAACACCCTGGTCACGACCCAGCTCAGCAACGAGATCATGGCCACGGTGGCCGGCGCCACGGTGCTGGCGCTGGGGCTGTGCATGGGCGTCTCGGCGCTGGCGCTCAAGCTGTGCAAGCTGCCGGTGCGCAAGCTGCTCCAGACCACGTCCTTCCCGAACGCCGGCAACCTGGGGCTGCCCATCACGCACCTGGCTTTCGGCGACGCCGGACTGTCGACCTCGATCGCGTTCTTCGCCGTGTGCTCGTTCATCCAGCACACCGTGGGCGTGCGCACGCTGCCCAGCGCGGACGGCATGCCGGCGGCCTGGAAAAGCCCCATCCTGATCGCCTCGGTGCTGGCCGTGGCCTGCCGGGTCTTCAGCTACACGCCGCCGCAGTGGATCATGGAGTCGGCCCAGCTGCTGGGCAGCATGACGGTGCCGCTGATGCTGCTGGGGCTGGGCCACGCCCTGGCGCTGATTCCCGCGGCCGGCCTGAAGCTGGGCGGCATCGTCGGCGCCATCCGGCTCGTGGCGGGCCTGGCCACGGGCGCGGCGGCGGCATGGCTGGTGGGGCTGCCGGCCGACATGATCGGCAACGTGGCCTTGCAAATGGGCATGCCGTGCGCGGTGGTCAGCTATATGTACGCGCGCCGCTATACCGACATGGGCGACACCGCGGCGGGCGCGGTACTGATTTCGACCGTGGTGTTCCTGATCCTGGCGCCTTTCCTGCTATGGCTGCTGGGGTCGCCCGTGGCGGGCTGAACCCGGCGTTCAGGCTTGCCCGGCGCGCCGGTGCTGCATGGGCGTCATGCCGTAGCGGCCACGGAAGGCGCGCGAGAAATGCGCCTGGCTGGCGAAGCCCCAGCGATAGGCGATGTCGCCGATGGACAGCTTGCGGCTGCCGTCGCCCGCCAGTTCCTGGTGCGCGCGTTCGAGCCGCTTGTCCCAGATCCATTGGCTGACGCTGCGGTCCCGGTGTGCGAACAGGCGGTGCAATTGCCGCACGGACAGGCCCAGGGCGCGCGCCACCTTTTCTGCATCCAGCGCGGGATCGTTCAGGTGTTCGGCGATGAAGGCCTCGGCGCGCAGCAGCCGCCATGCGGCCATGTCGTTCAGTTCCCGCGCCGCGCCGGGATCGACCGCCGCGCGCAGCAGGTGCCGGGCCTGGTCGGCCACGCCCGGCACGGCGTCGGCGTGCGGCCGCTCGACGAAATCCACCGCCATGGTGCGCAGCGTGTTGGCCAGCAGCCGGCCGGTGCGCAGCCGGTTGTCCACCTGGATGGGCGCCGCGGGCCGCATCTCGCGCCGGCCCCGGAACAGGCGGTCGGCCTCGACCTCGACGATGATCTGGCGCATGTCGCCGGTAAAGCCGTACAGGTAGGGAATCGCGTTGGAATAGACGATGACGTCGCCGGCGCGCACGGTGTAGCACTGGCCCGACTGGAACAGGAAGGCGTCGCCTTCGAGCAGGATGCAGGCGAAGATCGAATCCTTGGGATGGGTCTTGAGCAGCGAGCGCGTCCGTTCGATGACGTGCTGGTTGCCCCGGATCTCGGTGAAGGCGACGTCGTCCGCGTCGAACACGCGGCCCTGGGCACGCAGGCCGTGCGGGTCGTAGGTCGAACAGGTCAGGCCGATCAGTTGCGAGGCGTTGTACGACTCCCAGAATGCCAGCCGCTGGGAAGACGGCACCTGGTCGGTCGATGCCTGCGCGCGAGGGGACAGGGTCGTGCTCATGGTCGTGCCCGTGGGAGGACCGCCCGGCGACGGGGCGGATGGCGTCCAACATGGCGGCGGCGCCGCGGCTTATGGCGATGCTAGCACGGGCCGCCCGGCCCTCCGGCCCGGGTTGACCCTAGGGTACGGACCGCGCCCGTGGCCGCGGCCATGTCGCGCCCAGTCAAATTCGCCGTCCCGCCGGGTCAAGCGGCCGGACGGCGCGCTCGCTACATTGACACGATCCATCGAAGACCAGGAGGCCCCCATGCTCAAGACCGCCGGCAACGAGTTCTGGCGCGACATCGCACCCATCGCCGACGTGTTCAAGCCCGATGCCAAGCCCGAGGTGCACATCGGCAACGCGCCCACCGACGACAGGAAGTGGTATGTCCCCTTCACCGACACGGTGGCCTCGCGGCCGCTGTGGATCTCGCCTTCCGAGAACCGCTGGTGCGACATCCTGCGCGCCGATGCCGCCGGGCTGGTCAACCGCCACTACCATCCGCACGAGGTGTTCGCCTACACGATCTCGGGCAAGTGGGGGTACCTGGAGCACGACTGGATCGCCACCGCGGGCGACTTCGTCTACGAGACGCCGGGCGAAGGCCACACGCTGGTGGCCTTCGAGCACGAGCAGCCGATGAAGGTCTTCTTCATCGTGAAGGGGCCGCTGATCTGGCTGGACGAGAAGGGCCAGTCCACCGGCCATTTCGACGTGCACGACTACATCGCGATGTGCCGCGCGCACTACGAGAAGATCGGGCTGGGCGCCGCCTACGTGGATACCTTGTTCCGCTGAAACAGGCCCTGCGGGGCCCGATAACGACAACCAGGAGACGACACATGCAACGCAGGCAATTCGCGACCTTGCTCGCGGCGGCGGCCGCCACCGCGCTGGCGGCGCCGGCACTGGGCCAGTCCAAGGCCCCGGCCGAGATCCGCATCGGCTACGCCATTTCCAAGACCGGCGCCTACGCCGGCGGGGCCAGCACCACGGTGCTGCCCAACTACCAGATGTGGGCGGCTGACGTGCAGCAGGCCGGCGGCATCGAGATCGGCGGCAAGCGCGTGCCGGTCAGGTTCTTCGAGTACGACGACCGCAGCAATTCCGAAGAGGCCGTGCGCGCGGTGGAACGGCTCATCAACCAGGACAAGGTGGACTTCATCCTGCCGCCCTGGGGCACAGCCATGAACCTGGCGGTGGCTCCCATCCTGCACAAGCACAACTACCCCCACCTCGCCACCACGATGATCTCGGACCATATTCCGCAATTGCGCGAACGCTGGTCCAATCTGTTCTTCTTCACGCTTACCTCCACGGACTACGCCAACGGCGTGGTGGACGTGCTGACGCGGCTGCGCGAGGAAGGCAAGATCAAGGGCAAGGTCGCCATCGTCAACGTGGCCGACCAGTTCGGCCTGGAGCTGTCGAAGGCCGCGCGCGAGGGCCTGAAGAAGGCGAAGTTCGACATCGTCTACGACCAGAGCTACCCCCTGGGTTCGCAGGAGTTGCAGACCATCCTGAACGAGGTGCGCCGGCGCGAGCCGGAGGCCTTCCTGGCCTTCAGCTATCCACCCGACACCATGGCGCTGAACGACCAGGCCAAGGTCGTGGGCTTCAACCCCAAGGTGTTCTACACCGCGATCGGCACGGTGTTCCCGATGTTCAAGAACCGCTTCGGCGCCAATGCCGACGGCGTCATGGGCCTGGGCGGCGTCAGCGCCGAACTGCCCGTCACCCGCGACTACCGCGAGCGGCACCTTGCCATGTTCAAGCAGGAGGCGGACTACAACGGCAGCGCCGTCACCTACGCCACCCTGCAGATCCTGCAGCAGGCCATCACACGCGCGGGCTCCATCGACCGCAAGGCCGTGTCCGAGCAGATCCGCACCGGCAGCTTCGAGACCGTGCTGGGCCCCGTCAAGCTGACCAACCGCCTGTGGGCCGAGGCGTCCAGCGTGGGGCAATGGCAAGGCGGCGTGTTCCAGCCCATCTCGCCCAAGACCGCCATCGGCGTCAAGCCCGCCGTCTTTCCCAAGCCCGAATGGAAATGACGGCCGGGAACATGGTGGCCGATCATGTGCTGCGCTGCGGTCCCGGCACGGTGGTGTGGGGCTTCCTGGGGCCGGACGTGCCGCCCGCGCTGCGCATACGTCCGGGCGACACGGTACGCATCGACACGGTGAACGCCGTGGGCGTGCCGCTGCCGCCCGACGAGGCGCTGGCCTTCTTCACCCATCATGGCCTGCCCCTGGAGGGGCCGGTGGCCGAGATGCTGGAGATCATGCGCACCGTGCCCAAGGACGTCGGCCCGCACATCCTGACCGGCCCGGTCAGCGTGGAAGGCGCCGAGCCTGGCGACGTGCTGGCGGTGGAGATCCTGGCCGTGGCGCCGCGCGAGCCCGCGTACGGCGTCAACTTCGCCCGCCCCGGCGCGGGCGCGCTGCCGGGACTCCTGAAGGAACCGCGGCTCAAGCTGATGCGCCATGACGTGGCGGGCGGCGTCGCCCGCTTCGACGAACGCATCGCCATCCCGCTGGCACCGTTCATGGGCACCATGGGCGTGGCGCCCACCCGCAAGGTGTCCTCGATCCCGCCCGGCCCCTTCGGCGGCAATCTGGACCTGAAGGATCTGCGGCCGGGGGCGGTGCTGTACCTGCCCGTGCAGGTCGCGGGCGCGGATTTCTTCGTCGGCGACGGGCACGCGGCGCAGGGCCACGGCGAGGTCAACCTGACCGGGCTCGAGACCTCGATGACCGGCGTCTTCCGCTTCGCGCTGCACAAGGCCCGCGGCCTGCGCTGGCCCATGGCCGAGACCGACGAGCACTACATCGCCATGGGGCTGGACGAAGACCTGGACGCCGCCGCCGAGCTGGCTGTCTTACAGGCGGTGGCGGTACTGCGGCATTTCGGTGAATTGCCCGATGCCGATGCCTACGCGCTGGCCAGCCTGGCCGTGGATTTCGAAATCACCCAGCTGGTCGACGGCGTCAAGGGCGTCCACGGCCGCATCCCCAAGCGGCTGCTGGCCGCCTGCCCGCGCGCAACGGGCTGCCGGTGGGGCCCGCTGCCCTGAACGCCTTCCTCCTTTTCACCGGACACGACTCATGAACATGAAAGACCAGGTCTGCATCGTCACCGGCGGTGCCGGCAGCCTCGGGCTGCACAGCGCGCTGGCCATGCTGGAACAGGGTGCGCGCGTCCTGCTGGTGGACCTGCACGCCGACGCGCTGGACGCCGCCCGCGCCCAGGCGGCCGGCCACGGCGATCGGGTGGCGACCTTCGCCGGCGACGTCACCGACCCGGGGCAGGCCCGCGCCTACGTCGACGACGCGCTGCGGCGTTGGGGGCGGCTGGACGTGCTGGTCTGCAATGCCGGCATCAACGGCGCCATCCGGCCCATCGCCGACTACCCCGACGACGTGTTCGACGCGGTCATGGCCGTCAACGTCAAGGGCACCTTTCTGGCTTGCAAGCATGCCCTGCCCCGCATGGCCGACGGTGGCAGCATCGTCATCGTCTCCAGCGTCATGGGCGTGACGGCCGACCCCGGCGTGTGCGCCTACGCCACCTCCAAGCACGCGCTGATCGGCCTGATGCGCGTGGCCGCCAAGGAAGCCGCCGGCCGCGGCATACGCGTCAACGTCGTCGCTCCCGGCCCCATCGCCAACGACTTCCAGGCGGACATCGAACGCCGGCTGGGCGAGGTGCTGGGCCTGGACGCCACCCGGATGCTGGACGAGGCCATTCCGCTGGGCCGCCACGCGCGTGTCGAGGAAATCGCGCAGACGGTGCTGTTCCTGGCTTCGCCGCAAGGCAGCTTTTCCACCGGCAGCGTCTTCATGGCCGACGGCGGCATGCACGTCTGATGCGGTGTTTGCCTCAAGTCCCGGGTAGCGGGGCCGTTAATCCGGCCATGCTCCATCCGAACCCGATGCCATGCCGCCCGTAACGCCCATTTCCGCTTCGCTGTCGAACTCGCACCTGCGGCTGTCGGGCGACATGAATGGTCAGGCGAACGCCCCTGCGGCCGATGCCTCGGCCGTCCTGCGGGGCCTGGGCGCGCCGGCCGGCGAAAAGGCGAAGGCCAAGGCCGCCGAGGCGGACAGCGGCGACAGTAGCGACTCCTTCGCGGTGAAGGCGCTGAAGAAGCGCATCAAGGAGCTGCAGAAGCAACTGGCGCAGGCCCAGGCGGAAATGGAGCGCGTGCGCGCCAGTTCGATGTCGGCCGAAGCCAAGGCTCGGGCCATGGCCTCCGCGCAGTCACGCATCAACAGCCTGGCCGGCGCGCTGCAGACGGCGATGTCCGAGCTGGCCAGGGAACTCGAGCGGTCCGGCTCCGGCGCCGCCGGCTCGCTGGTGGATACGCGGGCCTGAAGCCTAGGGCCCGCTCCCGCTGAAAGGAGGCCCGCACAGGCCCTAACAGCGGTCGGCGCCCCTGCCGGCCGCCTCCACCGACGTCAGCGCGGCGCCGACGGCACCCTGCCCGTTCCCCGCTGGCGGCAGACCGCCGGCCGGCCCCGGCCATGGCGTCCTGTCGCGCATGGCCGGATCGGCCCTGAGCAGTTCGGCGATGAACTCGATGACGACGCGCGTGCGCAGCGGCAGGTTGCGGCGCGACGGATAGACGATGTAGAGCGGCAGGCGCGCGGGCGGAAACTCCGGCAGCAGCGAGACCAGCCGCCCCGCGTGCAGGTCGTCCGCCACCATCAGGTGCGACAGGATGGCGATGCCGTTGCCGCCCAGCACGGCCTGGTGCACGGCCGAGGCATTGTTCGCCCGCAACCGGCACGGCACGTTCACCGAGAACTGCCCCTCGGCCGCCTCGAACCACCAGGTATCGTCCTTGCCCCAGCGGCTGTAGACCACGCATTCGTGATGGCGCAGGTCCTGGGGAGACCGTAGCGCGGGCCGGCCGGCCAGGTAGGACGGCGCGGCCACCAGGAAGGCCGAGGTCATGCCCACCCGCCGCGAAATCAGCGAACTGTCGTCGATGGGCCCAAGGCGCACCTCGAGGTCCAGGCCATCCTCGATCAGGTTGCTGGTGCTATCGCGCACCACCATGTCCAGGCTCAGGTTGGGATGGCTGTCGAGCAGGCCGCGCGCGTGGTTGCAGATGTGCAGGGCCAGCGGCGCGGGCAGGCTGAGCCGGACCTTGCCGGTGGGCCGGGCCTGGTCCGGACTGGCGGACACGCTCAGGCTCTCGGCGGCCTCGACCAGGCTGCGGGCGGCGGGCAGCAGGTTGCGCCCTTCCTCGGTCAGCACCACGCCGGTCGTGCTGCGCTGGACCAGCCGCATGCCGACGTGTTCTTCCAGCGCGCGCACCTGCCGGGAAACGGCGGGCTGGGTGACGCCGCGTTCGTTGGCGACCACCGAGAACGAGCCGGTTTCCGCGACGCGCAGGAAAGCGAGGAGCGAGGAAATCAGGTCCATGGCGAGCTTTCCAGGATACGCCTGCGGCGGGCCGCGCTTCCATACTTTTTCTACGAACGATTATACGGTCGGCGCTCCTAGTGCCGCGGGTCGATAGTGCCTAGCATTCGCTCGACATGAAGGTGGACCCACACGTACAGGTAGCATCGATGAACACGCAATCGGAATTGCCCACCGGCCCCAGCAAGGCCGAGATGATGCAGGCGGTCAGGGAACTGCTGGACTTCATCGGCGGCCGCCCGCTCGGCCCCGAGCTGGAAGCGGCCTTGAACGAGCGCTACGGCGCGCACACCGAAGGCTATGCCCGCCTGCTGGCGCTGCTACGCCGCGGCATAGGCGAAGGCTGGTCCTGCTATGCGGAGATAGACGGTCCGGACTACCGGCGAGGGCGGATCGCGCATGCCTCGCCCGACACGGATGGATTCACGGTGGAAAGCGGCTGCCTGCGCAACGTGCCGGGCCACTACCACCGGCACCCGCTGGGCGAGATCAACATGATCGGCCCGGTGGACGAGACCGGCCGCTTCTGCGGCGCCGGCGCGGGCTGGAAGGTCTTTCCCCCCGACAGCTCGCACTTCCCGACCGTTACGGGCGGCATGGTCACCATGCTGTTCTTCCTGCCCGACGGCCAGATCGAATACAGGAACCCGCCTTCGGCGCCCTGAGCGGCGCTTCTCCTGCAGCACCCCGGTTCCCATCTCAACCTTCCACATCCAGGGGTATCCATCATGCACGTCAAATGGCTCGCATTGCCGCTCGCAATGCTATTGGGAATGTCCGCCCAGGCCGCGGACAAGGTGAAGATAGGTTTCATCAGCACGCTGTCGGGACCGCTGGCCGCGCTGGGGACGGAAATCCGCGACGGGTTCCGGCTCGGCCTGGACGAGACCGGCAACCGGATCGGCGGCCTGCCCGTCGAGGTGGTGGAAGGCGACGACCAGGCCAACCCCGGCGTCGGCAAGCAACTGGCAGACAAGTTCATCAAGCGCGACAAGGTCGATTTCATGACCGGCGTGGTGTATTCGAACGTGATGATGGCGGTGGGCGCCCCCACCTTCGCGGCCCGGACGTTCTACATCAGCGCCGCGGCGGGCCCGGCCTCGCTGGCCGGCGCGCAGTGCAACCCGTACTTCTTCGGGCTGGCCTGGCAGAACGACGGGCAGAGCGAGGCCATGGGCCGCCACATGAGCGACAAGGGCTACCAGCGCGTGGTCATCATGGCGCCCAACTACACGGGCGGCAAGGAAAACCTGGAAGGCTTCAAGCGCACTTTCAAGGGCACCGTGGCCGACGAGATCTACGTCAAGCTGGGCGAACTGGACTTCGCCTCCGAGATCGCCAGGATCCGCGCCCAGAAACCCGATGCGCTGTTCTTCTTCCTGCCGGGCGGCATGGGCATCAACTTCATCAAGCAGTTCCAGGCCGCGGGACTGGCGCGCGAGGTGCCGTACTTCGTGCCAGGCTATTCCGCCGACGAGGACACCATCCAGGCATTGGGCGACGCGATGGTGGGACTGCAGAATTCGTCGCACTGGGCATGGGACCTGGACAATGCCGCCAACCGCAACTTCGTCGCGCGCTTCCAGCAGCGCTACGGCCGGCTGCCGTCGATGTACGCCTTCCAGGGCTATGACGTGGTGCGCCTCTTGGACCGCGCGGTGGCAGACGTAAAGGGAAAGATCGAGGACAAGCGCGCGCTGCACGACGCCATCGCCGCGGCCCGGTTCGAGTCCGTGCGGGGCGCCTTCAAATTCAACACCAACCAGTTCCCGATCAACGACTTCTATCTGCGCGTGGTGCAGAAGGACGAGTCCGGCCGCGTCACCAACAAGACGATCGGCAAGATCATGACGGCGCATACCGACAGCTATGCCGGCGCCTGCAAGATGAAGAACCCCTGACAGAATCACGAGGACCAATCATGGCAGCTCCCAAGATACTTGCTTTCGCCGGCAGCTCGCGCGGCGCGTCGCTGAACAAGCTGCTGCTGGCGGTGGCGGCCGACGGCGCCCGCGCGGCCGGCGCCGACGTCACGCAGATCGACCTGCGCGACTATCCCATGCCGATCTACGACGGCGACGACGAGATGCAGTCCGGCGTGCCCGACAACGCGCTGGTCCTGCGCGGCCTGATCGCCGAGCACGACGCCCTGCTGGTCGCCACGCCCGAGTACAACGGATCGGTCACGGCCCTGCTCAAGAACGCGCTGGACTGGTGCTCGCGCCCGATCAACGGCGAGGACGGCCTGCTGCCCTACCGGGGCAAGATGGTCGCGCTGCTGGCGGCCTCGATGAGCCCGTTCGGCGGCATCCGCGCGGTTACCCACACGCGCGGCATCTTCAACAAGATGGGCGCGATCGTGCTGCCCGACGAAGTGCTGCTGCCGCAGGCCCAGCATGCCTTCGACGCCGGCGGCAACCTGCTGAACGAAACCGCGCGCCAGCTTGCCCGGCAACTGGGGGCGGCGCTGGCCGCGAAGGCGGGGCGAGGCGGCTCATGAGCGCGGTCATCGAGTCCGCGCTGAACGGCATCCAGTTCGGCCTGATGCTGTTCCTGCTGGCCGCCGGCCTGACGCTGGTGTTCGGCATCATGGACATGATCAACCTGGCCCACGGTTCGCTGTACATGTTCGGCGCCTACCTGACGGCCGCGCTGGTCGAGCCCACCGGGTCGTTCCTGCTGGCGATGCTGGTGGCGATGCTGGCCACGGCGGCCATCGGCATGCTGCTGGAGATGACCGTGCTGCGCACGCTGTACCAGCGCGATCACCTGTCGCAGGTGCTGGCGACGTTCGCGCTGATCCTGATCGGCAACGAAGTCGTGCGCATGATCTGGGGCCCGCAGCCGCGCCGGCTGGCGCTGCCCGAACTGTTCTCGGGCCCGGTCGACCTGGGGGCCGGCATCCAGTATCCGTCCTATCGCCTGCTGGTGATAGCCGTGGGCCTGGCGGTGGCCTTGCTGCTGTACCTGGTGGTGGCGCGCACGCGCGTCGGCATGTGGGTGCGGGCGGGTGCCTCCAACCGCGAGATGGCGACCGTCATGGGCGTGGACATCAGGCGCCTGTTCACGCTGGTGTTCGGCCTGGGCGCGCTGCTGTGCGCCGTGGCCGGCGCGTTGCTGGGGCCGCTGCTGTCGGTGCAGGTGGGCATGGGCGAGAGCATCCTGATCCTGGCCTTCGTGGTGGTCGTGATCGGCGGCATCGGCTCGATCCGCGGCGCGCTGGCCGGCTCGCTGATGGTGGGCATGGTCGATACCGTCGGCCGCACGCTGGTGCCCGACGCGCTGGGCACGGTGTTCTCGCCATCGGTGGCCTCGAACCTGGGGCCGACGCTGGCCTCGATCCTGATCTACGTCCTGATGGCGGCCGTGCTGTTCTGGAAGCCGCAGGGCCTGTTTCCTGCACGAGGGTAGACATGGCACCACTGGACCAAATCCTGGGCCGCCGTACCGGCGCCGTCCTGCTGGCGCTGGCCGTGGCCTTTCCGCTGGGCGCCGACTGGCTGGGCCAGGGCTTCTACGTCGACCTGGCCGCGCGCATCATGATCTTCGCGCTGGCGGCATCCAGCCTGAACCTGGTCATGGGCTTCGGCGGCATGGTCTGTTTCGGCCACGCGGCATTCCTGGGCATAGGCGCCTACACGGTGGCCATCCTGATGGACGCCGGCGTGGACGCGGCCTGGATCGCCTGGCCCGCGGCGACGGCTGTGGCCGCGCTGGCGGCCTGGCTGATCGGCGTGATCAGCCTGCGCACGCGCGGGGTGTACTTCATCATGATCACCCTGGCCTTCGCGCAGATGCTGTACTACGTGTTCGTTTCGCTGAACGCCTACGGCGGCGACGACGGCATGCCCCTGCCGACCCGCTCGGTTCTGCCGTTCGGCCTGGACGCCTCGTCCGACCTGACCTTCTATTACGTCGTGCTGGCCATCCTGGCCGTGGCCATGTGGTTGATGCAGCGCCTGGTCAACGCCCGCTTCGGCCGCGCGTTGCAGGCCATCCGTGAGAACGAGACACGCATGGAGGCCATCGGCTATCCGGTGTTCCGCATCAAGCTCGCGGCCTTCGTCATCGCCGGCGGGGCGGCGGGGCTGGCGGGCGCGCTGGTCGCGAACCAGGCCGGCATGGTCAGCCCCGGCCTGATGTACTGGACCCAGTCGGGCTCGCTGATGATCATGGTCATCCTGGGCGGGGTGGGCTATCTGTACGGCGGCGTGGTGGGCGCCGCGCTGCTGCTGGCGGCGGAAGAATACCTGTCGGGCCTGACGCTGTACTGGCAGTTGCCGCTGGGCATCCTGCTGCTGGCCGCCGTGCTGTACGCCCGCAACGGCGCCTTGAGCCTGGCCGCGAGGTGGCGCCATGGCTGATTCCTGCAAGCTGCAAGTCTTCGGACTGGTCAAGCGGTTCGGCGGGCTGACCGCCACCGACCAGGCCAGTTTCGAGGTCAGGACCGGCGAGATGCACGCCCTGATCGGCCCCAACGGCGCGGGCAAGACCACGCTGATCCACCAGATCTCGGGCGCGCTGCGGCCGGACGCGGGCCGGATCTCGATGGACGGCGCCGATATCACCCAACTGCCCATGCACCGGCGCGTGCGCCTGGGGCTGGCGCGCTCGTACCAGATCACCAGCGTGTTCAAGGCCTTCAGCGTCCTGGACAACGTGGCGCTGGCGGTGCAGGCCCGCACGGGCGGGGCCGCCGGCTGCTGGCGCCCGGCGCGGCGCGAGGCGGACGTGTATGCGCAGGCCCGGCACGCGCTGGACCGGGTCGGCCTGGCCGCCCGCGTGGACGCCCCGACCCACAGCCTGTCCCATGGCGAGCAGCGCAAGCTGGAGGTGGCCCTGGCGCTGGCCACATCCCCCAGCCTGCTGCTGCTGGACGAACCCATGGCCGGCATGGGGCCCGAGGAATCCGAGGCGATGGTGGAACTGCTGCTGGGCCTGCGCGGCGAGGTCACCATGCTGCTGGTCGAGCACGACATGCACGCCGTGTTCCGCCTGGCCGACCGCCTCTCGGTCCTGGTCTACGGACGCGTGATCGCCACCGGATCGCCCGAGGCGATCCGCCGCAACGCCGACGTGTGCCGGGCCTACCTGGGCGACGAGGCCACCGTATGAGCGGCATGACGAACCGCATGGAAAATGGAGAAGCGCCATGGAACCGGTACTGGAAGTGAAGGGCTTGCAGGCCGCCTACGGCAGCAGCCAGGTCCTGTTCGACGTCTCGCTGGACATCGGGGCGGGCGCGATGCGCACCCTGCTGGGCCGCAACGGCATGGGCAAGACCACCACGGTACGGACGCTGCTGGGCCTGACGCCGTCGCGCGGCGGCGAGGTGCGCTTTCTGGGCCAGCGCATCGACCGCCTGTCGCCGCACCGCATCGGCCGCCTGGGCATCGCGGTCGTTCCCGAGGGCCGGCAGATATTCCCCAACCTGAGCGTGCGCGAGAATCTGACGGCCTTCGCCGCCAACCGCAGCCGCCAGGCCGAGCCCTGGACGCTGGAGCGCATCTACGCCCTGTTCCCCCGCCTGCGGGAACGCGAGCGGAACATGGGCAACCAGTTGTCGGGCGGCGAGCAGCAGATGCTGGCCATCGGCCGCGCCCTGATGACCAACCCGCACCTGCTGATCCTGGACGAGGCCACCGAGGGCCTGGCGCCGCTGATCCGGCAGGAAATCTGGGACTGCCTGGCCGCGCTGCGGCGCGCCGGGCAGACGCTGCTGGTGATCGACAAATATGTCGAGCGCCTGATCGGCATCGCGGACCGGCACACTATCATCGAACGCGGACGCGTGGCGTGGGAAGGCAGCTCGGCGGAGCTCGATGCCGACCCGGCCATCTGGCAACGCTACGTGGGTCTCTGACCCCGCGCTTCGCACATGGCACCTGGAGCAATCGCATGAAACACGTATCGATGGCCGGACTGAGCGAGATGCAGCGCTACTGGCTGATCACCGGCAGCGTCGGGCCCCGCCCCATCGCGCTGGTCACCAGCCTGGATGCGGACGGCCTGTGCAACGCCGCGCCGTTCAGCGCGTTCAACTACATGGGCGAGGATCCGCCGCTGTTCGCCATCGCCGTGGTCGCCTACGGGCAGGAAAGCCACCGGCCGGGCGAGGCCAAGGACACGCTGCGCAACATCCGCGAGCACGAGGAGTTCGTGGTGAACATGGTGGACGAGTCCATCGTCGACCAAGCGGTGCAGTGCGGCAGCGATTTTCCCGCGCACGTCTCGGAGGCCGAGGCGGTGGGCTTCACGCTGGCGCCCTGTACCGCCGTGCGGGTGCCGCGCATCGCCGAGGCGCCCATCTCGTGGGAATGCCGGCTGTTCCGTATCCTGGACATCTCGACCCAGCGGGCCATCGTTTTCGGCGAGATCCTGGCGATGAACTTCCGCGACGACCTGCTGGACGAAAAGGCGCTGCGCGTGGACGTCGGGCGCTTCGCCCCGGTGGGCAGGCTGGGCGGGCCGAACTACTGCCTGACGGGCGAGCGGCGCCGCATCCCGGTGCCGACCTACATGCCGGCCACGGGGCAGCCCCGGGAATGATGCCGGCGCGCGGCCCGCGCTACCAGACGACGCAGAAACCCTGTTCCAGCAGCGCCGAAGGCAGGGTGGCGGCGCGCACCAGTCCCACCGCGCCGAAGGCCGCGACCACCACGCCGCCGGCGACGCGCCAGGCCGGCCGCCGCGCGCGGCGGCGCAGCCAGCCGGCGGCGCCGGACAGCGCGACCAGGTTGGGCAGCGTGCCCAGGCCGAAGGCCGCCATCGTCAGCGCGCCGGCCGCGGCGCTGCCCGCCACCAGCGCCACCGCCAACACGCCCAGCGACATGCCGCAGGGCATCCAGCCCCACGCAAGGCCGGTCAGGAAACGCTCCAGCAGCGGCCGGCCGGCGATGCGCGCGCGCACGTGGCGGCTGGGGGGCGAGCGGACGATGGCCGCCACCGCGCCGGTCCAGCCGCGCACCAGCGCGGCCCGCCACGCACCGGCCGCCGGGCCGCCCGCCGCCGCGCGGGGCCAGGCCGCGCGCGCCACCAGGGCCAGGCCGTAGACGCACAGCAGCGCCGCCCCGAAGGCCAGCGCGCCGCGCTGAAGCGGCAGCCAGTCCCGGCTCCAGATGTTGCCCCCCAGGCCACCCGCCACCGCGCCCAGCAGCGCATACGAGGCGATGCGTCCGGCATGCATGACCAGGGCCTCCAATCCCAGCCGCCACGGCGCCGCGCGCCGCAGCACCGCCAGGCGTTCGCCGTGCCGGTGCTCGACCGCCATCACCAGTCCGCCGCACATGGCGGCGCAGTGCACCCCGCCCAGCAGGCCGAGCAGGAACACGCCGGCAAGCGCCGGCCAGCCGCTCACGCCACGCCCCCACGGCCGATCCGCGTCATGGCAGATCGTCCACGTCGTTGCCGTCCGGCCCCGCGCCGCCGCCCGCCAGGTATAGCGTAATGGCGCTGGAGACCCCGGCAATCGCCCACAGAAGGAAGAAAGCCGCGGTATAGAACGCCTGGCGCGACATCTCGACCGGGCGCCCGACGATGGTCAGGCCGCGCGGATCGAGCAGGGTGAAGACGACCAGCGCGGCGCCGGCGCTGGCCAGGAAGGCCGGCCACAGCACCCACATGCCGACGCGCCGCCATTTCATGGCGCGCGCTCCACCACCAGCCCGCGCTTGACCACCTTATCGACGACCGGGGGATCGTCATGCGCGACCGCCAGCACGATGGTCACGATGCAGCCCAGCATCGCCACGGCCGGCCCCGCCATCAACAGCCAGGGCCAGGGTTCCTTCCACCAGGGTCCGGCATCTTTCTGTTCCTGCATCCCGCACCTCGCTTTGTCCATTCAAGGAACGATGAAACTCGACGTCTCGCGCAGCCCGTCCGCGTCCCGGCCGTCGCGCACGATGAACTCGATCCGGTGCGTGCCCGGCCGCGCCTCGTCCACCGGCAGCGACACCCGCACCGGCCACAGGCGGTTCGAGGCGGGCGCCAGTTCGATGTCCGTACCGCCGTCGGCCCCCTGTACCCGCAGTTGCGGCAGGCCCTGCACCTCCAGCCGCACGCGCATGGCGCGCTCGGTCGCGTTCATGAGCTGCAGCTGGTAGACGTTCTCGATCATGCCGCCCTCGACCTCGCGCGCCAGCACCGAACGGTCGCGTATCACGTCCACGCGCAGCGGCTGCCGCGCCGCCAGGAGGCCGACGAACACCGCCGCCAGCGCCAGCCAGATCGCGCCGTACACCAGCACGCGCGGGCGCAGCACGCGGCGCCGCGCCTGTCTGGCATCCAGCCGCAGCTCGATGGCGCGTTCGGACGCATAGCGGATCAGGCCGCGCGGATACTGCATCTTGTCCATGACCTGGTCGCAGGCGTCGATACAGGCGCCGCAGCCTATGCACTCGTATTGCAGGCCATCGCGGATGTCGATGCCGGTTGGGCACACCTGCACGCAGATGCTGCAATTGACGCAATCGCCCAGGCCCGCCTCGCGTGGATCTATCCTGCGCGACCGGCTGCCCCGCGGGTCGCCCCGCACCGAGTCGTAGGTGACCACGTAGGTGTCGGAGTCCACCATCACGCTCTGGAACCGCGCGTAGGGGCACATGTATTTGCAGACCTGTTCTCGCATGAAGCCTGCGTTGCCCCAGGTGGCGAAGCTGTAGAACACCAGCCAGAACCATTGCCAGGGGCCCAGTGCACCCTGCCACGCCAGGCCCGCCAGCTCGCGGATGGGGCTGAAATAGCCGATGAAGGTGAACCCGGTCCAGGTCGCCACCGCCAGCCACAACGCGTGCTTGGCGCCCTTGCGCCCGAGCTTGCGCCAGGACCACGGCGCCGCGTCCAGCCGGATGCGCGCGAACCGGTCGCCTTCGGTCAGGCGCTCGATCCACATGAAGATCTCGGTGTAGACCGTCTGCGGGCACGCATAGCCGCAGAACAGCCGGCCCGCCACCGCGGTGAACAGGAACAGCGCCAGCGCGCTCAGGATCAGCAGCAGCGTCAGGTAGATGATGTCCTGCGGCCACAACACCATCCCGAACAGGTAGAACTTGCGCGCGCCCAGGTCGAACAGCACGGCCTGCCTGCCGTTCCAGGTCAGCCACGGCAGGCCGTAGAACACCGCCTGCGTCAGGAACACCAGCGCCACGCGCCAGTGCGCGAAGACGCCGCTGACCGAACGCGGATAGATCTTGCGCCGGACCTCGTACAGCGCCTGCTCCGAACCTTCCTCGTCGCCGCCGGCGGCCGGGCAGGCGCGCTCGCGCGGGGAACTCATTTCGCCTCTTCGGCGGGCCGGGTCAGGCCCCAGACGTAGGCGGTCAGCAAGCGGATCTGCTGCGGCGTGAACACGTCCTCGTGTGCCGGCATCTGGTTGTTGCGGCCCTTGGTGATGGTCTCGGCGATGACGGCGGCCGAGCTGCCGTACAGCCAGACCTTGTCGGTCAGGTTGGGCGCGCCCAGCAGCGGGTTGCCCTTGCCCTCGACGCCGTGGCAGGCCGCGCAGTTCGCGCGGAAATCGGCCCGGCCGCGAGCGGCCTTGATGGGGTCGGCGGCCAGGCCCGACAGCGAGCGCACGTACTGGGTCACGTCGCCCACCGCGCGCGAGTCCAGTTGTTCGCCGAACGGGGGCATGATGCCGTGCCGCCCCTTCGCGATGGATTCGCGGATGATGTCGGGCGAAGAACCGTACAGCCAGTCGCCGTCGGCCAGATTGGGAAAGCCCTTGCTGCCGCGCGCATCCGACCCATGGCACTGCGCGCAGTTGTTCAGGAACAGCCGCTGCCCGATCTCCCGCGCCTGGGCATCGTCGGCGATGGCCGGGATCTCCATGTCCTCGAAGCGCGCGTACAACGGCTGGACCTGTTCGCGCAACTGGTCCTGCTGCGCGGCCAGCGCGCCCGTGCTGGACCAGCCCAGCCAGCCCTGGACCTTGCCCAGGCCGGGATACAGGACCAGGTAGCCCAGCGCGAAGACACAGGACAGCAGATACATCCACATCCACCAGCGCGGCAGCGGATTGTTCAGCTCGCGCAGATCGCCGTCCCAGACATGGCCGGTATCGTCGACCTGGCCGCCTGGGGCGGCCTTGGAGGATTTCAGGAAGGCCCGCTGCGAGAACAGCAGCCAGACGCACCAGGCGATGCCCGCCAGCGCGATCGCGCCGATGTAATAGCCCCAGAAATCGGTAGTGAAATCGCTCATTGCCCGGCATCCTTGCCTTGCGCCGCAACGGCGCTTTCGTCGGGGAGCGCGAACGGCAGCATGGCCGATTCGCGGTTGGCCTCGACGCGGGCGCGCGACCACGCCCACGCCACGATGGCCAGGAAGGTCGACAGCGCCAGCGCCGTCGCGATCGATGTCATCCAGGCGATCATGTCCATCACCGCCCCTGCTTCTTCATCGCCAGCCCCAGGCCCTGGAGGTAGGCCACCAGGGCATCCTCCTCGGTCTTGCCGGCCAGCTCGGCGGCCGCGCCCGCGATCTGTTCGTCGGAGTACGGCACGCCCAGCGTGCGCAGCGCGCGCATGCCCGCCTGGACCGGGTCGCTCGCGACCGGCGTCTGGCGCAGCCACGGATAGGCCGGCATGTTGGACTCGGGCACCACGTCGCGCGGATTGTTCAGGTGGACGCGATGCCAGTCGTCGCTGTAGCGGCCGCCCACGCGCGCCAGGTCGGGCCCGGTGCGCTTGGAGCCCCAGAGGAAGGGCCGGTCGTACACGCCTTCGCCCGCCTCGGAGTAATGGCCGTAGCGCTGCACCTCGGCCGCCAGCGTGCGGACCTGTTGCGAATGGCAGCCCACGCAGCCTTCGCGGATATAGACGTCCCGCCCCGCCAGGCGCAGGGCGGTATAGGGCTCCACGCCCTGGACGGGAGCGGTGGTGGAGTGCTGGAAGAACAGGGGCACGATCTGCACCAGTCCCGCGATGCTGACCACCGCGATGGTGGCCAGGATCAGCCAACCCACGTTCTTTTCCAGCGTCTCGTGGCTGAAGAAGGAAGCGCGCTTCGATTTCATGGCGGTGCGCTCCTCAGGCCAGTTGCGGCCGGGCCGCCACGGATACGGGTGCCGGCGCCGGCACCGGCGCGTCGAACGGCCGCCGGCCGCGCGCCGTCATGACGAAGTTCCACGCCATCAGCAGCATGCCGCCCAGGAAGCACACGCCGCCCAGCAGGCGCACGACGTAGAACGGATACGTGGCCTTGACCGATTCGACGAAGGTGTAGGTCAGGGTGCCGTCGGGTTCCACGGCGCGCCACATCAGGCCCTGCATCACGCCGGCGATCCACATCGCGGCGATATAGAGCACCACGCCCAGCGTGGCGATCCAGAAATGGAGTTCTATCATCCTGGTGCTGTACATCTGCTTCTGCCCGAACAGACGCGGGAACAGGTAATAAAGCGAGCCGATCGTGATCATCGCGACCCAGCCCAGCGCGCCGGAATGCACGTGGCCGATGGTCCAGTCGGTGTAGTGGGACAGCGAGTTGACGGTCTTGATGGACATCATCGAGCCCTCGAACGTGGACATGCCGTAGAAGGACAGCGCCACCACGAGGAACTTCAGGATGGGATCGGTGCGCAGCTTGTGCCAGGCGCCCGACAGGGTCATGATGCCGTTCAGCATGCCGCCCCAGGACGGCGCCAGCAGGATCAGCGAGAACACCATACCCAGCGACTGCGCCCAGTCGGGCAGCGCCGTGTATTGCAGGTGGTGCGGGCCGGCCCACATGTAGGTGAAGCTCAGCGCCCAGAAGTGGACGATGGACAGCCGGTACGAATAGATGGGGCGCTCGGCCTGCTTGGGCACGAAGTAGTACATCATGCCCAGAAAGCTGGTGGTCAGGAAGAAGCCCACCGCATTGTGCCCGTACCACCACTGCACCATCGCGTCCTGCACGCCGGCATAGGCCGAGTACGACTTCCACATCGTGGCCGGCCATTCCAGGTTGTTGACGATGTGCAGCAGCGCGATCGTCAGGATGTAGGCGCCGAAGAACCAGTTCGCCACGTAGATGTGGCGGGTCCTGCGTTTGACGATGGTGCCGAAGAACACGACGGCGTAGGCCACCCATACCAGCGTGATCAGGATGTCGATGGGCCACTCGAGTTCGGCGTATTCCTTGCTGCTGGTGTAGCCCATCGGCAGCGTGATCGCCGCCGCGACGATGACGGCCTGCCAGCCCCAGAAGGTGAAGGCCGCCAGCGGCGCCGAGAACAGCCGCGCCTGACAGGTACGCTGCACCACGTAGTACGAGGTGGCGAACAGCGCGCTGCCGCCGAACGCGAAGATGACCGCGTTGGTGTGCAGCGGCCGCAGCCGCCCGTAGGTCAGCCACGGCACGTCGAAGTTCAGCGCCGGCCAGATCAATTGCGCGGCAAGCAGCACGCCCACCGCCATGCCCACGATCCCCCACACGACCGTCATGACGGCGAATTGGCGGACGATCTTGTAGTTGAATGTTTCGCCTGAAAGCGCGCCGCTAGCGCTGTCGCCCATGGCTGGTTCCCCTGATTCTGAATTCCCGCGCCCATCATGCGCATGTACAGGGGAACCCGCCTTGATGCAGATCAAGCCTCGCGAGAGGAGCGCGCGGACGGCGGCATTTCATCCACACCGGACGGCCTGTCGTCGTCCATCAGGATGGCGTAGTCGGCGCCTTCCATGTCTTCGAACTGGCCGTCCTGCACCGCCCACCACAGCACGACGACCACCGCCAGCACCAGCATCAGGCTGAGCGGAACCAGGAGATAGAGCGTTTCCATCAGCGGCGCAGCCTCCATGCGTTGCCCACTACCAGCAGCGAGGACAGCGACATGCCCAGCGCCGCCATCCACGCGGTGATCCAGCCCGACGCGGCCAGCGGGATGAAAGACAGGTTGTAGGCCAGGGCCCAGCCCAGGTTCTGGCGCATCACGCGACGCGCACGGCGCGCGGTGCGCAAGGCGTGCGCCACGCCCAGAATGCCGTGGCCGTTCAGGATCACGTCGGCGCTGGCGCGGGCCAGCGGGGTGCCGGCCGCGACGGCCATGGACACCTGGGCCAGGCCGAGCTGCGGCGCATCGTTGATGCCGTCGCCCACCGCCAGCACCACCGCGCCACCGGCCTGCAGGCGGGCGACGTAGTCCTTCTTGCCCTCGGGGCTGACGCCGCCCGCGTGGCTGCCGATGCCGAACTCGGTGGCCCAGGCCGCGACCGTGCGCGCATCGTCCCCCGACACCAGATGCACGCGTTTGCCCATGGCTTGCAGCGCCCGCACCATCTCGTGGCTGCCCTCGCGCGGCGCATCCCGCAGCACGAAGCGCGCGAGCGGCCCGGCATTGCCGGCCAGCCAGACCTGCGTGGCGATGGCGCCGGGCGCCGCATCCCGGCCATCGGCCACCGGCGGCAACGGCGCCGTGTCGCGCGCACCCGCCGCGAAACATTGGCTGCCCAGGCGTATCGCAACCCCGCCGAAGCAGGCTTGCACACCCTGCCCCGGCACATGGCGGACGTCCTGGACGTCCGGCGCGGGCAGGCCCGCCTCGCACGCCGCCGCGATCAGCGCCAGGCCCGCCGGGTGCGTGCTGCCTTCCTCCATGGCCGCCGCCAGCGCCAGGCACTGTCCCGCGCCCAACGCGCCGAATATCTCCACGCTGGCCACCGTGAACCGGCCCTGGGTCAGCGTCCCGGTCTTGTCCAGCACCACGTCGGTGACCTGCGCCAGCGTTTCCAGCGCATGCCCCTTCACCACCAGCACGCCCTTGCGGGCCAGGGCCGCCGTGGCGGCCGCCAGCGCGGCCGGCGTCGCCAACGACAGCGCGCAGGGGCAGCTGACCACCAGCACCGCGATCATGACGGGCAGCGCACGCGAGGGATCGATCCACCACCAGACCGCGCCGGTGGCCAGCGCCAGCGCGATCAGGGCCAGCACGAACGCCACCGCGATGCGATCGGCCAGCACCGCGATGCGCGGCTTTTCCTCCAGCGCCCGGTCCAGGGCCTGGATGATCCGCGCCAGCCGGGTCTCGCCGCCGATCTGCTCGACCCGCATCCATACCGGACTGCCGTTGTTGTGGCTGCCGGCGACCAGCCCATCGCCCGCCGCCTTGGCGATGGGCCGGCTTTCCCCGGTCAGCATGGCTTCGTCGACCTGCGTGGCGCCTTCGAGTACCCGGCCGTCGGCCGGCACGGCCTCGCCCGGGCCGATGCGCAGCACGTCGCCCGGACGCACCTGTTGCAAAGCGATGACGTCGGCCTCGCGGCTGGCCGGATAGTCCCGCAGCCGCGCGCAGGTGGCGGGCAGTTGGGCCGCCAGCGCGCGGCCGCCGTCCTGCGCCTCGTGGCGCACCACCAGTTCCAGGTAGCGCGCCGCCAGCAGCAGGGCCACGAACATGGTGACCGAATCGAAATAGACCTCGCCCCGGTTGGCCACCGTGGCGGCCACGCTGGCGCCGAAGGCGGCCAGGATGCCGATCACCACCGGCAGGTCCATGCCCGGGCGGCCATGGCGCAGCCCGCGCCAGGCGCCCCGCATCAGCGGCCACGCGCTGTACGCCACCACCGGCAGGGTCAGCGCCAGGCTGGCCCAGCGCAGCAACTGCCACTGGTCGGGCGCGATCGAGGCTTCATGCCGGTACAGCGGCCACGCATACATCATGACCTGCATCATGCACAGCAGCGCCACCGCCATGCGCAGCAGCAGGCCGCGCTTCTCGCGGCGCAGGCCGTCATTCGCGGCGCCCGGCTGGAAAGGCACGGCGCGGTAGCCGATGGCGGCGAACGCGTCCAGGACGCGGCCCAGCCCGGTCTGCGCCGTCTTCCAGCGCACCCGCGCCCGGCCGGTGGCATGGTTGACGTGCGCCGCCACCACCCCGGGCTGACGCTCCAGGTGCTGCTCGCACAGCCAGACGCAGGCGGCGCAGCGCAACTCGCCTATCGTCAGCCAGGCCTCGGCCGTGCCGGCGTCCACGGCGCGCACGTAAAGCGATTCGATGTCGGCCTGCCCGAACGCCGCGCGCAGGTCCGCCTGCCCGTCGGCATCGTCCAGCGGCCGGCCCAGGCCGTTGCGGAAGCGGTAGAAGCTCTCCAGGCCCGCGTCGTGGATGGTCTGGGCGACCGCCAGGCAGCCGGCGCAGCAGAACCAGTGCAGGTCCCCCGCGACCGACGCGCGCAGGCCGCCGCCCGCGGGCTGGCCGCAGTGATAACAGTCCGCGGACGGGGCGCTGGCGGCCGGCGCGTCCAGGGTGGCGCAAGGCAGCGAGGTCGTGTTCACGCCACGCATTCTGGCGGCAAGGCCGGCTGCGCGCATTGATCCAGGTCAAGCCGAAGGGTTCAGGCGGGCCGCGTCAGGTCTTCCAGGCGGCCCAGCCAGCGCATGGCATGCTCCCGGCCGTCCCCGCACATGTCGGGCGCGGGCATGAGCGAGGCACAGACGGCGGGGCGCCCGGGCCGGCCGAACAGTCTGCAGCGCTCGTGTTCGTCCAGCTGGACGCAGCGCACGCCGGCCGGCTTGCCGCCGGGCATGCCCGGGATCGGCGTGGTGATGGACGGCGCCGTGCAACAGGCGCCGCAGCCGGGGCGGCACTCCATGCCGTCAATCCGCCCGTACCGACTGCACGAAGGTCTGGGCCGAATCGCGGTCCAGTTCGTCCTCCCGGCCCAGGGCCACGACCTCGATCAACTGGTTGCCCAGCAGGTAGACCCGCCCCAGCAGCCAGGACGGCGTGTTCGCCACCATGCCGTGCACCTCCAGCTCCACCGCCCGGCCGAGCTTGCGCGTGTCGGCCGGCGCCTGCCGCAGCGTGATGTCCTTGCGGTAGGTCAGCGTGCCGCGCAGATTGGCCAGCAACACCTGTTCGAAGGCGTCCGCGACCTTGGCCAGTTCAGCCGGATCGGCCAGGATGGCCTCCGGCAGCGTCACCCGGCCGACGGCGAAGATGGAGGTGTCCACCGGCGAGATGTCGAAGGCCAGCGGCAGCGTATGGCCGGCGATGTCGACGTCGCGCTGGTCCGGCTTGGGACGGGCGGGGAAGGTGACGCGTATCGCGCCGTCGGCCGCCGGCATCTCGCGCCAGTTGTACTTGGGCGAGCAGGCGGCCAGCAGGGCCAGGAGCAGGACGAGGCAGGCGCGGATGGGTGAAGACATGGGCATTCCAGCGGCAGTGTGCGGCATCGTCGCCCGCCAGTCCGCGACAAAACGGTACAAGCTGTTACACGAGCCAGCCGGCCCGCTGGAAGTGGCTGAGCGACAATCCGCCTTTGAATCCATACACGATCGATACGGGACAACGAATTGTCGCTGATTTCCATGACGACCGCTCCGGACGGCACGCAGCTCGCGGCGTACCGCTGGGACGTGCCGCCCCGCCCGGAAGGCTACCGGCCGGCCTACCTGCTGCACGGCCTGGGAGAGCACGCCGGTCGCTACGAAGGACTGGTGCGCTGGTTCGCCGCCCGCGGCTGGTCGCTGGCGGCGCACGATCACCGGGGCCACGGTCGTTCCAGCGGCAAGCGGGGCGCCCTGCGCACCAGCGACGACCTGGTGGTGGATGCCGAGCACCGGCTGTCCGAATACGCACGCGAGACGGGTGCGCCGCCGCTGCTGATCGGCCATAGCCTGGGCGGCCTGGTGGCCGCGCGCGTGGCGCTGCGCGGCAACGTGCCGCTGGCGGGCCTGGTGCTGTCATCGCCCGCCTTCAGCGTGGAATTGTCCGCCCGCCAGCGCTGGCTGCTGGACATGCTGGGCGGCATCGCCCCCGATCTGCGGGTAGGCAGCGGCCTGAAGATCTCCCGGCTCTCGCACGAACAATCCGTCATCGACGCCTATGCCAACGACCCGCTGGTGCACGACCGGATCAGCGCGCGGCTGATGCGCTTCATCGCCGATGCCGGCGCGCAGTCGATCGCCGAAGCTTCCACCCTGAAGCCGCGCACGCTGTTGATGGTGGCCGGGGACGACGCCATCGTCTCGCCCTCGGGCAGCCGGCGTTTCGCCGACTCGGGCGCGCCCGGCAAGCTGGCGCTGCGCTGGTACCACCAGGCCTATCACGAGATCCTGAACGAGACGCCGGCCCTGGCCGCCCCGGTCTACGCCGACATGGAGACCTGGCTGGCCACCCTGACCGCCCCGGTTTGAACCGGTCGCCCAGAATGGGCTATCCTAGTCCCATGGAAACCATACGGCGTGCCCTCTTGGCACCCGCCTCCTCGCTCCGATCCCGGTCGACGCGCGCCGTTGCGCGTCGCGCGTCGTCGCGCCCGTCCATCCTGTTTCCGCTCATCCCGGCCTTCCACTCCTGAGCCCGGCGATCCCCCTCCCCTCTACCGCTTTCTCGCAATCGATCGCCGGGCTTCCCGAACAAACGTCTTGAACGCCGTTTTCCCGGCACCGTTTCTTCAGGAGACAGGCATGCAAACCAGCAGCCCCCCTTACATTACCGTCAGCGAACTCGACTACGTTCGCCTTACCAACCTTCTCGGCGACCGCGAGCCCGCGGCCGGCACGGCGCAGGCAGTCCTGGCCGAGGCCCTGGACCAGGCGGATCAGGCCGAGCCGCGCGAGATCCCCGCCGACATCGTCACCATGCATACCCGCGTGGAAGTCGAGGACGAAAGCGGCGTGCGGCTGATCACCCTGTGCTATCCCAAGGAAGCCGATGCCGCCAAGGGCATGGTGTCGGTGTTCTCGCCCATGGGCGCGGCCCTGCTGGGCGCGCGGGTGCCCGGGAAGATCGGCTGGACCCCTCCCGACGGCGAACCGCGCCAGATGCGCGTCGTTCGCATCGACTACCAGCCCGAAGCCAACGGCGACTACACCGCCTGATCCCCTCCTGCCACGCGGCGGCCGGACAACATCCCCGCCCCGTTTCCCGACTTCCGCCACCAGGCCGTGCTAGAGTAGCCGCCGAGTCGGTGCTTCACAGTTAAACGGGAAACAGGAGGGCCCCTTCGGGACCTAACCTGTGCTGCCCCCGCAACGGTAAGCATCCCGTCCCGCGTGGCCACGCCGCGCGCGACACGCCGCATCGAACCCACTGTGCCACGTCCCGCCGCATCCTCCGGCGCCGGCGCGCATGGGAAGGGGATGCGGCCACGGATGCCAGCCCGGATACCGGCCGGCTCGAAGGTCCCCAGGACCGAAAGGGGGAAGCGCAACGCTTCCCGATTCGCAAGCCGACGTGCGGGGATGCGCGTCACCGAAACCGCAGGTATCCATGTCATCCAGTTCCACCTCCTGGCGCCTGGCCGGCGCCACCGGCGCGCTGCTTTGCGCCGCCAACGTGCAGGCCCAGGCTCCTGCCGCCACCACCCTAGATCCGGTCACCGTCACGGCCTCGCGCGTCGAGCAGCCCCTGTCGCGCGCGCTGGGCGATGTCACCGTCATCGACGCCGAGACCATCCAGCGCGCCGGGCAGACCAGCCTGGCCGAGCTGCTGCAGCGCGAACACGCCATCGACATCGGCACCAACGGCGGCCCGCAGACCACGACCAGCGTCTTCATCCGCGGCGCCAACAGCCGCCATACCCTGGTACTGATCGATGGCCTGCGCGTGGGATCGGCCACCTCCGGCACCATGAGCCTGAACGGCATCGACCCGGCCAGCGTCGAACGCATCGAGATCCTGCGCGGCGCGGCCAGCAGCATCTATGGCGCGGACGCCATCGGCGGCGTCATCAACATCATCACCAAGCGCCAGGCCGACCGGCCGCTGGCCATCAGCGGATCGGTGGGCGCGGGCAGCCACGACACCTACAAGGCCCAGGTCAACCTGGACGGCGCGCAGGGCATGTGGACCTACGGCCTGCAGTACGGCAAATCCAAAAGCCGCGGCTTCAACGCCACCCTGCCCGGCAGCTTCGCCTACTACGGCGACCGCGACGGCTACGAGCAGGAAAACGCCGCCGCCCGCCTGGGCCTGGCCTGGGCCGCCGGCCACCGCGTCGAGGCCAGCGTCTACAACTCCCGCGTCAACGGCCAGTACGACAACAACGGCATCGCCTACGACTCGCGCGCCGTCACGCGCGTGCAGGCCTACTCGCTGTCCAGCGTGGACCGCATCACCGACGCCTGGACCAGCACGCTGCGCTTCGGGCGCACCGTGGACGACTACCGCGACTACGCCAGCGCCACGGCCCCGCGGGCGCAGGCGCGCACGCGCCAGGACCTGTTCACCTGGCAGAACGACCTGGCGCTGGCCGCCGGGCAGAACCTGTCGCTGATCGCCGAGCACCTGCGCGAAGACGTGCTGAGCACCTCGCTGACCGGCAGCTTCCCGACCCGGCGCCGGACCAACTCGGTGGCCGCGATCTACCGCGGCGACTTCGATCGGCACCACGTCCAGCTGAACCTGCGCCACGACAATAACTCCCAGTACGGCGGCAACACCTCTGGCGCGGTGTCATACGCCTACGACTTCGCGCCCGGATGGCAGGCCACGGCCGGCGCCGGCACCGGCTTCCGCTCCCCCACCTACAGCGACCTGTACGGCTTCGGCGGCAACCCCGACCTGAAGGCCGAGAAGTCGCGCAACGTGGAAGCGGGCCTGCGCTATCGCCAGGGCGGCACCACGGCCTCGATCACGGCCTTCCGCAACCGCGTCTCGAACCTGATCGTCTGGGTCGACGACGGCACCGGCAACTGGACCGGCAGCAACGCCAACGTCGACAAGGCCATCCTGAAGGGCGTGAACGTCAGCGTCGCCCAGCAGCTGGGCGCGACCACGCTGCGCGCCAGCGCCGACTGGCAGGACCCGCGCGATGCCCGGACCGGCGAACAACTGGCCCGGCGCGCCCGCGGCAGCCTGAAGCTGGCGGCCGACCACCGCCTGGGCCCCTGGCTGCTGGGCGCCGAGTGGCTGGCGACCACCCCGCGCGTGGACTACGCTGGCGCAGTGGGACGCCTGGGCGGCTACAGCCTGATGAACCTGATGGCGTCCTACGACATCAATCGCAACACGCAGGTGCAGGTACGCTGGAACAATGCGTTCAACAAGCACTATGAGCTGGCGGGCGGCTATGCGACCCCGGGTTCGACGGTCTTCGTCAACCTCAGCTATCGCCCCTGAGCGACGCCGCCCATGGGCGGCCGTGGCCGTGGCGCTGGTCCTGGTCCCGGCGGCCGCGCTGGCCCAGGCCATCCACGCGCGCGACGACGCGGGCCGCGACATCACCCTGCCCGCGCCCGCGCGGCGGGTGGTGTCGCTGGCGCCCCATGCCACCGAACTGCTGTACGCGGCCGGCGCGGGCGCGGCCATCGTGGGCGTGGACCGCTACAGCAACTACCCGCCCGAGGCCGTGAAGCTGCCCCGCGTGGGCGACGGACTGCACCCGAACGCCGAGCGCATCGTGGCGCTGGCGCCCGACCTGGTCGTGCTGTGGGCCTACGGCGACGGGCCGGCGCACGCCGGGCTGCCCGAATCCCTGCTGGCGCGGCTGGGCATCCGGCTTTACTACAGCAATCCCCGCAAGCTGGCAGACATTCCCGACGCGATCGAACGATTGGGCGAACTGACGGGCACCCGGACCACGGCCCGGGCCCATGCGGCGGACCTGCGGCGGCGCCTGGCCGCCCTGGCCGCGCGCCATGCGGGCCAACGGCCCGTGCGCGTGTTCTATCAGGTGGGTTCCCAGCCCATGTACACCGTGAACGATCGCGGCATCATCGGCGATGCCCTGCGAACCTGCGGCGCCGTCAACGTCTTCGGCGGCCTGCCCGCCGCCGCGCCCATGGTGGGCACGGAAGGGGTCCTGAAGGAGAATCCGCAGGCCATCATCGTGGGTCAGGCCGGCCCGGGCGCCGATGCCGCGCTGGCGGCCTGGAAGGCCTTCGGGCCGGCGCTGGCCGCGGCGCCGGACAACCTGTGGGCCATCGACCCCGATGCCATGCACCGGCCCACGCCGCGCATGATCGACGCCACGGAGCGCCTGTGCGGGATGATCGATGCCGCACGGCGGCGGGCGGCCGGACGATAAGCAGTACGGGGAGGAATGACGTGGCAGCGGCTGGCGGCTGCACGGGGGAAGGCAGGAAATGGCGCGCCCGGCTGGGATCGAACCAGCAACCCCTGCCTTCGGAGAGCAGTACTCTATCCATTGAGCTACGGGCGCGTAGCCGCCAATTGTACCCTGCCTGGAAGATTTCGTCTTTTGCCCCGCGCGCGGCCCCCAAAAACACCGATTGAGCCGAGCGGCGGGCCTGCCGCTATAATCAGGCGTTTATGTGCGGGAAAGCAGCCGGCCGGGAGGAGAAAGGCGGCAGCCCATCCGGCGCAATACAAGTATCAAAGCAAGCAGTCAGCAAAATCCCATAAACCGTCACGTGTCGGGCGTGCCCGGCCCATAGACTTGCAGGACTTGGCAATGAGCAACGCGCAGCATAATCACGAAGAAGCCCATGAATCGCCGATCAGGACGCCCCGCCAGCTGATCACGGTGGTCATACTGGCTTTCCTCGTCCCCATCATCACCATCCTGCTGCTCGTGAACTTCGTCGCCAGCGGCAACAAGTCCAACGCGGGCTCCGACGCGCAGACGCCCGAGGCCATCGAGGCCCGCATCAAGCCGGTGGCCGGCTTCGAACTGCGCGACGCCAACGCCCCGCGCGTGTTCCAGACCGGCGAAGCAGTCTACAAGGCGGTCTGCGCCACCTGTCACGCCGCCGGCGTGGCCGGCGCGCCCAAGTTCGGCGACAGCGGCTCATGGGCCAAGCACGTCTCCACCGGCTTCGACGCCATGCTGCAGGTCGCCCTGCACGGCAAGGGCGCCATGCCGGCCAAGGGCGGCAACCCCGACCTGGACGATTTCGAGGTCGCGCGCGCGGTGGTCTACATGGCCAACAACAGCGGCGCCAACTTCAAGGAGCCGGCCGAACCCGCGCCCGCCGCCCCGGCTGCCACCGCGGAAGCTCCGGCTGCCGCACCCGCCGCGCCTGCTGCCCCTGCCGCCGCGGCGCCGGCCGCGCCCGCGCCCCACGCCGCCGCGCCGGCCCCGCAAGCCGCGGCACCCGCGGCCGCTTCCACCGCCGACGGCAAGAAGCTGTACGACTCCACCTGTTTCGCCTGCCACGGCGCCGGCATCGCCGGCGCGCCCAAGTTCGGCGACAAGGCCGCCTGGGCGAAGTACATCGCCACCGGCGTGGATACGATGGTATCGGTTGCCATGCAGGGCAAGGGCGCGATGCCCCCGAAGGGCGGCGCCGCGAATGCGACCGAGGCCGACATCCGCGCGGCGGTGCAATACATGGTCGACGCGGCCAAGTAAGCCACCTCGCCCGTTTCGATCTAAAAAAACCCGGCTCACCGAAAGGGGGCTGGGTTTTTTATTCAGGCCGCGCCGCCGCATAGCGGCGCATTTTTGTCCTACGTCCCTCCTCTCCAGCCCGATACCTTGCTGGCCTGCGCCCGGATCAAGCGAGAAGCTGCCTGACGCCAGCCTCTGCGGAGCAGTCAAGGAAATGGAAAGCGGCTTGATCGACGCAGACTTGGGTGGCTTTCTCTACAAGAAACGGGTGGCCCGCCTTGGCAGCGGCAAGAGCGGCGGCTACCGCACACTGTTGTCAGCTCGCCTGGGTAGACGCTATGTGTTCCTGCACGGCTTTCCCAAGAGCGACAAGGCGGACATCACGCAGGGCGAAAAAAAGGCGCTGCAATTCGTCGGCAAGGTGTTTCTGGAACTGTCCCCCGTGCGCGAGTTCGAAGCCGCCGACATCAAACACCTGCGGGAAGCCCTGAAGTTCAGTCAGCCAGTGTTCGCGCTCCACCTGCACACTACCGCCTCGACGGTGCGCAAGTGGGAGCAGGGAGAAACCCGACCTGCCGGTCCGGCGCTCAAGCTGCTCAACATCATCGCCGACAAGGGCTTGCAGGCGATCCTCTGATCTACGCGGCGGGCGGCACGAGGCGCTGGATGGCTTCGTCGCTCAGGCCCAGGTAGTCACGCAGCACAGCTTCCGTGTCCTGCCCCAGCAGCGGCGGCGCGTGGCGGTACTGCACCGGCGTGTCCGACAGGCGCAGCGGGCTGGCGACGGAAGGCGCCGTGCCCGCCAGCGGATGCGGCAGGTCCAGGCGCAGGCCGCGGGCCTGGACCTGGGGATCGTCGAAGGCCTGCTCGATGGTGTTGATGGGGCCGCAGGGCACGCCCACGGCCTCGAGCCGCTGCAGCCAGTAGTCGCGCGGCTTCTTTTCCATGATCTCGGCCAGGATGGGCACGAGCCGGTCGCGGTTGATGACGCGGTTGCTGTTGATGCTGTAGTCGGGATGATCGGCCAGTTGCGGCGCCTCGAGCACGCCGCAATAGGCGCGGAACTGACCGTCGTTGCCCACGGCGACGATCAGGTGGCCGTCGGACGCGGCGAACACCTGATAGGGCACGATGTTCTGGTGGGCGTTGCCGGCCCGCCGGGGCGCGACGCCCGAGGTCAGGTAGTTCAGGGCCTGGTTGCCCAGCATGGCCACCACGGTGTCCAGCAGCGCGACGTCCAGGTGCTGTCCCAGGCCGCTGCGCTGGCGTTCCTGCAGCGCGGCCAGGATGCCCACCGTGGCGTACATGCCGGTCAGGATGTCGGCCACGGCCACGCCGGCCTTCTGCGGGCCGGCTCCCGGCAGGCCGTCGCGCTCGCCGGTGATGCTCATGAAGCCGCCCAATCCCTGGATCATGAAGTCGTAGCCGGGGCGGCTGGCGTACGGGCCGGTCTGGCCGAACCCGGTGACCGAGCAATAGATCAGGCGCGGATTCACTTCCTTCATCGAGGCGTAGTCCAGTCCGTACTTCGCCAGCCCGCCGACCTTGAAGTTTTCGATCAGGATGTCGCTTTGCGCGGCCAGCTCGCGCACCAGCCGCGCGCCTTCGGGCGTGGCGATGTCCAGCGCGACCGAGCGCTTGTTGCGGTTGACGCTGAGATAGTAGGCGGCCTCGGCCGTGTCCCGGCCCTGGCTGTCCTTCAGGAACGGCGGCCCCCAGCTGCGCGTGTCGTCGCCCGATCCCGGCCGCTCGATCTTGATCACCTCGGCGCCCAGGTCGGCCAGGTTCTGGGTACACCAGGGTCCGGCCAGGACGCGAGTCAGGTCGAGAACACGGATGCCGGCCAGGGGAGAAGTGCGTGCTGTCATGCTTTGCTCGAATTCGCGTGAAGGAAGAACAAAACCGCGGGACCGGCCGATGCCGGGCAATCCGTAAGCTTACCCCACGGGCCCGGCGGCTCCCCGAGAATCACCGGCCCGGCCGTCGACGCCCCACGCCTGGCGCGCGCGTCCCGTCACAAGTCGTGAAGCCCCCATTCATGTCCGGTGATTACCGGCACCGGCGAGGTGCCCGTATGCTGGCCCGATGCCGGGGACGTCCGATTCCCCGGACAACCAGAACGGAGGAGCCATGCATCGCCACCCGCTCATGCCGGCCGCGTGGATCGCGGCCGCGTTCGCCTGTGTCCTGCCGCCGCTGGCCTCGGCCCAGGACATTCCAAGAAAGTCGATCACCATGGTCGTCGGCTTCGCACCCGGGGGCGGCGCCGACACCGCGGCCCGCCTGATTGCCAGGAAGCTGGCGGACAACCTGGGCCGTCCGGTCGTGGTCGAGAACAAGGCCGGCGCGGGCGGCAACATCGCCCACGACCTGGTCGCGCGGGCCGAACCCGACGGCTCCACCATCCTGCTCGGTTCGATCGGTCCGCTGGCCATCGCGCCCCACCTGATGAAGCTGCCCTACGACCCGGTCAAGGACCTGGCGCCCATCACCATGGGCGTCAACTTCCCGAACGTGCTGGTGGCCTACGCCGGCCTGGGCGTCAAGACGCTGAACGACTACATCGAGATGGCCAGGAAGCATCCCGAGAAGATGAGCTACGCCTCGACCGGCGCCGGCTCCGCCTCGCACCTGGCGGGCGAACTGCTCAACCAGCGCGCCGGCGTGAACGTCGTCCACGTGCCCTACAAGGGCGGGGCGCCGGCCATGGTGGACCTGCTGTCGGGACGAGTCGCCTCGTACTACTCCACGCCGTCTTCGGCCCAGCCCCATATCGAGACCGGCAAGGTGGTCGCCATCGCCACGACGGGCTTGAAGCGCCCGGCCTTCATGCCCGACGTGCCGACCATCGCCGAGTCCGGCATTCCCGGCTTCAATGCCACCAACTGGTACGCCTTCGTCGCGCCGGGCAGGACGCCCGCCGGCATACTCGACCGCTGGAACGAGGAAATCGTGAAGGTGCTGAAGGATCCCGACGTGTCGGCCCAGTTGATCAAGCACGGACTGACGCCCGATCCGATGAGCCGCGAAGAACTCGCCAGGTTCATCGCCGACGAGTCGGCCACCTGGGGCGCGATCATCAAAGAGCGCCACATCACCGCGCAGTAGTCTTTTCCTCCCGCGCCGGCGGCCCCTCGCCTGCGCGGCACTCCCCGCTTGCCGTCGGCCCGCGCTCGGCTCATAATAGCTAGTAGTATAGTTTACTATCACATTGAACCGAGCGACCGGGCAGGCACCCGGACGCCCGCGCGTCCAGCGACGACGCATCGAGGAGACAAGCTTGAAACCCAGTCTATCGTGTGGCCTGGTTGCGGCGAGCCTGGCGCTTGCCGGCATCCAGGCCGCTTATGCCGACGACTTCCCCACGCGCCCCATCCGCCTCGTCACGCCCTACCCGGCCGGCCTGACGCCGGACGTCGCCACCCGCATCATGGCCGAGAAACTGGGCAAGCTGTGGGGCAAGCCCATCGTCATCGAGGCCAAGCCGGGCGCCAACGGCTTCCAGGCGCTGGGCGCCGCCAAGCAGGCCGCGCCCGACGGCTACACCCTGCTGGTCGTGGGCGACGCGCACATGACCACCAATCCCAAGCTGCTGGCCTCGGTCCCCTACGACCCGCAGAAGGACTACACGCCGGTGTCGCTGTTCTTCCGTGCGCCCTTCCTGTTCTACACGTCCGCCTCGGCTCCCTATGCATCGATGCGCGACCTGATCGAGGCGGCCCGCAAGGATCCGAAGAAAATCACCTACGGTACGCCCTACGTCGGCAGTCCCGCCCATTTCGGCGGTGCCATCCTGGCCCAGGCCACGCGCACCGAGATGATGCCGGTCCACTACAAGGAAGGCGCGCAGATCTACACGGCGGTCGCCAACGGCGACATCAGCTTCAGCGTGGCCACCATCGGCTCGGGGCTGCCGCTGGTCAAGGCCGGCAAGCTGAAGATGCTGGCCACCGCCTCGCCGCAGCGCCTGGCCGACTATCCGCAGGTTCCCACCGTCAAGGAATCCGGCGGTCCCGACCTGGCCATCGAGACCTGGGTGGGCCTGGTGGCGCCGGCGGGCACGCCCCCGGCCGTGGTGCAGAAGCTCAACGCCGGCATCGCGCAGGTGCTGAAGGATCCGGAACTGATCGAGAAGTTCGCGGCGCTGGGGATCGAGCCCCAGGGCAGCACGCCGGCCGAGCTGTCCACGCGCGTGCGCGACGAACTGGCCGAGGTGGAGACACGCATCAAGCGGCTGGGCATCAGCATCGAATAGCCGGACGCGAGCGGCCGGCACGCCAGGCGCCGGCGCTATTTCAGCCGCATGTGCACCCGCACGAAGTCGCTGCGGAACAGGCCCTGGGATTCGTACACCAGGACTTCGTCCTTGTCGAACACCGAGCGGGTGACCACCATGATGGCGGTGTTCACCGGCACGTCCAGCAACTGGGCCACCTCGAAGTCGGCGTTGCTGGCCTGGATGGTCTGCTCGGCCCGGCCGATGCGGTCGCCCGCGTGATTCTGTATCAGCTGCATGGGCACGGGCGAGTTGAACGCCCGCTTGCCGATGGCGCGAAAGATCGTGCGCTCGACGTACGAATCGCCGACGAAGTACGGGATCTGGTTGTGCTTCTGCAGGCGGCGCAGGTGCTGGTAGCCGTCGGACGACAGCGAGCCGCCGTGGTGGTTGATCGATTGGGGCCGCATGACAGTGCTGCTCTCCAGCCATTCGATCTGGATGTCGGGCACGTGGTTGACCAGCGTATCCCAGCTGGTCGGGATATCGTAGAACACCCCGCTTTGCGGGCGGCGCAGGACGAAGGTGCCACGGCCGCGGTAACGGCCGATCAGACCTTCGGACTCCAGGAAGCCGATGGCATGGCGGATGGTGGCGCGCGCCACGCCTTCTTCGCGGGCCAGTTCGTCCAGCGACGGGATTTGCTGGTCCACCGCCCACTCGCCCGTCTCGATGCGCTTCCTGAAGGACATGACCAGCTTGACGTAGATGGGCGTCCCCACCTGGGCCAGGTTCGCGATGGCGGTCGACGGTGTCGTGCGGGTGGCGCGGGGCGGAGGCAAAGTCATGAGGCGCGATGTGCTGGTTGACTAGCCTTTCATTCTATCAGTGGCCTGTCCCGCCATCGGCGGCGCGGACGGTAGGCTATAGTCGGTGCTCTTTCCGCAACACGCGCCGTCTTCGCATGAGCCTCGAATCCGTCCGCCATTTCCTGGCCACCCACGCACCCGACATCGCCATCATCGAACTCGAGCACAGCACCGCCACCGTCGAACTGGCCGCGCAGCACCATGGCGTCGCGCCGGGCCAGATCGCCAAGACGCTGTCGCTGCGGGCGGGCGACCGCGAGGTGCTGGTCGTGACACGCGGCGACGCCAGGCTGGACAACAAGAAGGCCAAGGCCGTGTTCGGCGGCCGCGTGAAAATGCTGCCGGCCGACGAAGTGGTGGCCGTGACCGGACACCCGGTGGGAGGCGTCTGCCCGTTCGGCCTGGCCACGCCGCTGCCCGTGTATTGCGATGTCTCGCTGCGGGCCTACGACGAAGTGCTGCCCGCCGCCGGTTCCACGCACAGCGCGGTGCGCATCGCGCCCCGGCGCCTGGCCGAGCTGGTCGGCGCGCAATGGGTGGATGTCAGCCAGGAAGCGGCCTGAGGCGCGTCTACGGCCTGAGGCGCGTCTATTTCAGGTCGGTGTGGATCTCGACGAAATCGCCGCGGAAGATGCCCAGCGATTCATAGACCAGGACGCCGTCGCGATCCAGCACCGACCGCGTCACCTGGATGACCGGCGCGCCCGAAGTCAGGTCGAGCAGGCGGGCGGTGTCCAGGTCGGCCACGCTGGCGCGCACGGTCTGCTCGGCATGGCCGACGCCGCCCGGCAGGCGAGCGTCCAGGATCTTCAGCGGGATGGGCTTGGCCAGCACGTCGGCGCCGAAGGCGGCGTAGACGTTCTTTTCGATGTAGGTATGGCCGATGCCGTAGGGAATGTGGTGGCGCAGCAGGCGCCGCTTGAGGGCCTGATAAGACTCGCCCAGCGCGGCGCCGGCGTGCACCGAGGCGGGCGGCTGCGCGCATTCGTGGCTTTCCAGCCACTCGACCTCGATGTCGGGCTGCGGCCCGGTAAGCTCGTCCCAGTTCATCGGGATGCGATACCAGATGTTGGACTGGGGACGCGCCGTGACGAAGGTGCCGCGGCCGCGGAAGCGGCCGATCAGCCCCTCGGCCTCGAGCATGCCCAGCGCATGCCGCACCGTGACCCGGCCCACGTCGAATTCCTCCATCAGCTCGTCCAGCGACGGAATGCACTCGTTCAGCGGCCAGACGCCGTTCTCGATGCGCTGGCGGAACAGCGCGAAGAGCTGCGCGTACATCGGCAGCCCGCCGCGCGGGCCGGTGTTGCCGGCACGCGCGGAAGTATCGGAAGCGTCGGTCGTGCGTCGTGCGGATGCCATGGAGCGAATCACCTGCGGCGGATGGCCAGTCTCGCGCCCCGGGGCGCAAACGCATATTGTGCCGGGGCGCGGCGGGCGCTGGCAATCGAGCCGGCCGGTCACGGCGCCAGCGCGATCACGTCCAGCGCGTAGTGGGCGTTGCCGCCGGGCGCGCCGTTGGCATCCGCGATGCCCACGGCGATGCGGGCGGGCGGATCCTGCGGAAAGAACTCCATCCATGCCTGGTGGAAGGCCTTGCGCTTGTCCAGGTCGTGCAGATAGAGCGTGACCTTCACCACGTGCCTGAGCGTCGCGCCGGACGCCGCCAGCACCGCCTGGACGTTGCGCAGCGCCTGGCAGGCCTGTTCGTAGGGATCGTCGGGCATGCGGTCGGTGGCCGGGTCGCGGCCGCGTATGGCCGACAGGAACAGGAAGCCCCCGGCCCGCACGCCGGGCACCATGCCCGGCATGCGATCGGGCGCGTCCGGCGACTGCGGCATGCTCGCCCTATCCATGCAGGAACTCCCGGATGATGGCGGCGGCGCGGTCCGGCGCGTCGGTCTGCACCTGGTGGCCGGCCCCGGGCACCCATTCGATGCGCGCGTCGGGCAGCATCTCGGCCAGCGCGCGGCCGGTGGCGGGCACGGCGAAGGTATCTTCCTCGCCCCACAGGACCAGGGTGGGAATGCGGCGCGTCAGCGCGGGCAGCGCTTCCTGCCATTGGGTCTGCAGCTTGAGCACCGGGTCGTTGCGCACGAAGTCTATGCCCTGCGCCATGCGCTGGAAGGCCTCGAACGCGCCGGGCCGCGTGGCGGCGCGCTGGCGATCGTCGATGAGCGCGTCGGTGATGCGCGACTTGTCGATGATCAGGGCCTCCAGCAGGCGCTTCATGCCCGCGCGCGAACCGTCATAGCCCATCAGCGCATGCATGGCCTCGTTCGGCGCCTGCTTGATGCCCATGGAGCCGGCAATGGTGAGCGAAGACACGATGACGAGTTTTTCGACCCGGTCCGGATGCAGCATGGCGTAGTACACGCCCGACCACGCGCCCTGCGAATTGCCCAGCACCGAGAACTTGTCCAGGCACAGCGCGTCGACGAAATCGGCGGTATGGGCTGCGCGGCTGATCAGCCCGTAGGGCGTGGGCGCCTGGGTATCGGTCAATCCGAAGCCGCCGATGGAATCGGGCGCGACCACGCGAAAGTCCTTGCCCAGCAGCGGCAGCACGAGCCCCATGCCCGATGCGCCGGACGAACCCGCGCCGCCGCCGTGCAACGCCACCAGCGTGGGCCCCTGGTCGCCGGCTTCCGCGTAGTGCGTGCGCACGCCGTTGGCCAGTACCCAGCGTGAACGAATTGCCGTGTCATTCATGATCGATGTCTCCAGTCGAAGAGGTGGACCCCGCCGGTCGCGGGGTCCGCTTGCTCAGTTGCCGTGCCGCGGCAGCAGGCCGCGGTCATGGTAGGCCTGCACGTAGCGCAGTCCCAGGGTGCCGGCGAAATTGCGGATCAACAGCGGATGCACGCCCCACTCGTACAAGGTCGCGAGATCGCGTTCGCGCAGGGCGCGCCGTTCCTCGTCGTCCAGCGCATGGCCATCGAAGGCGTGCTCGGCACCGGCCTTGAGCGCTTCCTGCAGCGCCGGCTCCTTGTCGAAGCGGAACAGGTAGCGCTCCAGCGCGTGCCTGTCGCGGCGCGCCCCGGCGGCCTGCGCAGGCAGGGTTTCACCCGCCTGCCCCGGAGGCAGCAGCAGTTCGGTCACGCCTATCCCGGTCACCCAGGCCTGCACCGGCTCGTAGGCCGCCACGCGCGCGCCCGTGGCCCGGGCCGCGCCGGCGGCCAGCAGCCAGTTGCGGATCTCGGCCGCGCCGTTGCCGGCGCTGCGCACCACCTCGGCCGCGTTCCAGCCGGCGATCTCGTCGAACCGACCGGCGGCGAAGCCTTCCAGGAAGCGTCGGTCGAAGTCGCGGTTGATGTGTCCGGTCTCGGGCATGCCGACCCAGTGGCTCAGGCCGCCGGTGCCCAGCACCGCCACGCGCGGCGCCAGGTCCTGCACGCGCAGCGCGTCGCCCAGCGCGCGGCCGAAGGCCAGGCAGCGGTCCAGGCGCGGCAGCGGTTCGATGGTGCAGTTCACGTACACCGGCAGCACCGGCGCGTCCCAGCCGGCCAGCAGCAATTGCAGCGGACACGAGAAGCTGTGGTCCAGCGGCAGGCCGCGCGCGCCGGCCGCGTCGAAGCCGGCGGCCACCATGCCCGCGTGCACCGCTTCGCCCAGGCCCGCCACGCCGGTGTAGTCCCGCCTGGGTACGCCGAACTCCCCATGCCCCGGGAAGGCCGCGCCGGTACCGATGGCGAACACCGGCAGCGCTGCCTGGTCGAAGGTCAGGAAATGGTCGGTGGCGACGACCACGAGCACGTCCGGGCGCGCCTCCTTGAGCGAGGCGGACAGGGCCGAGAAGGCCTGGAACACCCGGTCGGCGCGCGCCAGGTCGTCCGGGTCGCCCTTGGGCGCGCGCATCATGGCGCCGGTGTGGGCCGTGGCGGCGGCCCAGACGATCTCGCCCATCAGCTATCCCCGGCGTCCAGATGACGATGCAGGAAGCCCACGAAGCGCTCGTAGGTCAGCGCGGCGGCCTCGGGCGAATAGCGCTCCAGCGTGCTGTCCATGTACGCATGGCGCGCGCCGGGATAGACATGGAAATCGATGGGCGCGGGCGCCCGCGCTTCCAGCGCTTCCTTCAACGCCAGGGTCTGGTCCATGGGAATGGCTTCGTCGGCCTCGCCGAAGTGCAATTGCATGGGCGCCTGGATGCGCGGCGCCAGGGCGATGCGCGAACGATCCCGGCCGTCGGGCGAATAGGCGGCCGGCACCACCGGCAGCGCGTACAGCACCACCGAGCAGGCCAGGTCGCGCGTGCCGGCCGCCCAGGCCAGCACCGTGCCGCCGCCCAGGCAGTAGCCCAGGGCGCCGACGCACCCCACCCGGGGCTGCGCGCGCAGCCACTCCAGCGCCGCCTGGCAATCGGGCACCACGACCTCGTCGCGCGCGGCGATGAAAGCCTTGCTGCGCCGCTCCTCGGCGGTGGTGTAGTCCTGCGGCGGGCGGCCGCCGATACGGCTGTACGGATCCACGGTCAGGACGATGAAGCCCTCGGCCGCCAGGCGCCGCGTTTCCTCCTGGCGATGCTCGGTCACCCCCAGGTTCTCGGGCGCGCAGACCACCGCGCCCAGCACGTCGTCGCCGTCGGGCTCGGCCAGGTAGCCCCGCACCTCGTCGGCGCCGCTGGGAAAGGCCACCCAGCGGCCATGGCTGGTTCGCTTGTTCATGGATGCCTCCTTCAGGCCGCGACCTGGATGTCGAACAGGGATGCCTCGCCCTTGCGGCGCACCTCGACGTCGAGCAGCGTGGCGCAATGCGGGCAGGCGTGCTGGACGACCTCGAGGTCGTGGTGGATGCGCACGCGCGGGCCCAGGTCCTCGGGGGTGGCGAGGTGGTGGCGCGCGTAGTCCTTCCAGTTCTCCGCCGCCGGCGCGATGGCCGTGTCGCAACTGTTGCAGACCAGGTAGGGCGTGCCGGACGCGCGCACGATGCGCGCCACGTCGCCGACGATGGCCACCGGCTCGGCCTGCTCCGTGCGCGGTGCGGCGGCCAACGCCTTGCCGGCCGGCCACGCCAGCCTGCGCTGGCGGATCGCCGCGCGCGCGGCGGCGGTGGCGGCTTCGTCCAGGGCGCCGCCCTTCGTCACCACGCCGAAGATGCGTTCGGCCACCTGGGCCGAGAAGGCCCCGGCCGCGACATCGGCGGCCACGCTGCCGGCCGGCCGCCCCAGCGGATCGCCCCAGCCGCCGCCGGCGGTGGGATTGCACTCGTACACGTCATCCTTGCCGAACTCGAACTCGGGCGGCTTGGCGTTGAACTCGACCTCCTCGCCCTGCAGCCCGTCCATGCGGTCGGGGAACACGCCGTCGGCCAGCAACTGGCGGATGTTGCTGTGGCGCAGGAAGCGGCGATGATTGCAGCCGCTGGGATAGCCGCCGAACAGGCCACGCGAGGTGGGCGACTGGTAGCCGTGGCAGGCCACCAGCGATTCGACCTCGTCCACGCCGTGCAGCACGAAGGCCGCCCCGGCGGCCTGGCCGCCCACGTTGCGGCCGGCCCCCGAGCTGTCGGTGATGATGCGGCGGTACATGTACAGCACCGGCAGCTTCAGCTCGGTGGTCTCGACGTTGGGCGCGCGGCCGGCGGTGATGTTGCGCTGGCCCGAGACGCTCACGCCATCGCGGTGCGCATAGGCGCCGCCGCCCGACAGCATCACTTCCAGGATGGGCGCGGTGGCCGGTTCGCCGTACTGGTTGCGGCCGTGGATGTGGAACAGGTCCGGTCCGCTGGCCGGCGACGACTGCGCCTCGGCCAGGTAGTCCGGATGCGTGGCCATCAGCTTGGAGATGACCTCGGTGGTGGTGACCTCGACCAGCCACATCGCGCCCAGCGGCCCCTGGCTGCACGGCGCGGGGAACTTGCACGAGACGATGGAACCTTCGGTGGACAGCACCTCCAGCGGCCGCAGGAGGCCCTCGTTCCACGGCAGGTCGTAGGCGATGACCGGCAGGATGCCGGCGTAGACCCCGGCCAGGAGGCCCGTGCGCGTCGCGTTGACGAAGCCCGGCGCCTGCGGGTCGGACCCGGTGTAGTCGAACACGATGCGGTCGCCCTGCTTGCGCAGTTCGACGTGGATCTTGTAGATCCTGTTGTCGAAACCGTCGTGGTCCAGGAAGGCCTGGGCGCGGAACACGCCGTCGGGCAGCTCCTTCAGGCGCTTGCGCATCTTGGTCTCGGACAGGCTCATCATGCCGTCCATGACCGTCAGCACCGTGTCCACGCCGTACTTGGCGATGGTGTCGAGCAGGCTCTTCACGCCGATGTTGTTGGCCGCCATCAGCCCCTTCAGGTCCAGGCTGATGTTGGTGGGCAGGCGCGACATGCCGGTGATGAAATTCAACACGTCGCTGCGCAGCTCGCCGCGGTCGATGATCTTGACCGGCGGGATCAGCATGCCTTCCTGGCGGATGTCCTTGGCCATGGAGGCGAAGCTGCCCGGCACCATGCCGCCCACGTCCAGCTGGTGGGCGCAGGCGCCGGTCCAGCCGATGCGCTTGCCGTCGACGAAGATGGGCGCCAGCACGCCCACGTCCGGGCAGTGCAGCGCGCCCTTGTGCGGGTGGTTGACGATGAACATGTCGCCCGGATTGATGCCGACGGTGTCCTCGCAATCCTCGATCACGTGCTTGACCATCAGCGACAGCGAGGCCGCGTGGAAGGTCACCGTCTTGCCCATGGTGACCACTTCGCCGAAGGCGCGGTAGAGGCCGGTGTTGAAATCGGTCGCCTCGTTCACCAGCGCCGATCCCGACACCGAGGCCAGCGTGGCCGCCTGTTCGTCGGTGATCGACAGCAGCCGGTGGCGGATCACCTCGAAGGTGATCGGGTCGACCTCCTTGGCCGTGTATTCGTAGACCTGATGCATGCTCGTCTCGATAGCGTTATTGGTTGCGCGCGATGGAAATCACGAAGTTGCCGTAGGGCTCCATTTCGACCGACTGGTCCGGGCCGACGACGATGGTGGTGTCGGGCCGCTCGATGATGCAGGGGCCCGCGATGGCATGGCCGGGGCCCACGTCCTCGCTGCGGTAGATGTCGGCGCGGATGAAGCCGTGGCCGTAGAAATAGACCTGCCGGTCGGACACCGGCCGGTTCGAACGGCCGGCGCCGTCGACCTGGCGCGCTGCCGGCTTGATGACCGGGGACGTGCCCTCGACCCGCACCACGGTGAACTCCACGCCCGAGCTGCGCAGCGCGGTGTTCTTGCCGTAGATGCGCTCGTACTGCGCCTCGAAGGCATCCACCAGCGCATCCACGTCGGCGGCCTGGAGCTGGCCGGCCGGCACCTCGACGCCGATCTCGTGTACCTGCTGGCGGAAACGCATGCCGATGTAGCGGTGGATAGTGACGTCGTCGCCCAGCGCCTCGCGCGCGCGGGCCTCGATCTGGCCGAAGCCCTCGTTCAGGGCCGCGATGTCGATGTGCTCGGATGCCCGCTTGAAACGCGCCGGCGCGTGCTGGCCCACCGCCAGCGAGAACGAGCGGTGGCGGTCGCCCGTGACCGTGCCGTAGGCCGAATGCGCCGGCCCGGTGTTGGGTACGACCACCTTGCCGATGCCGGCCACCTCGGCGTACTGGTGCGCATGCGTGGCGCCCGCGCCGCCGTAGGCCATCAGCACGAAGTCGCGCGGATCGTAGCCCGCGCGCAGCGTGACCCGGCGCAGCAGGTCCGCCATCTGGTTGTTGGCGACCTCGCGGATGCCCGCGGCGGCCTCTTCCACGCTCATGCCCAGCGGCTCGGCCACGTACTTGCGCACGGCCTGGCGCGCGGCCTCGACGTCCAGCGCCATGCGACCGCCCAGGAAGTAGCGCGGATCGATGATGCCCAGCACCACGTCGGCGTCGGTGATGGTCGGCTCGACCCCGCCGCGGCCGTAGCACGCCGGCCCCGGCGTGGAGCCCGCGCTTTCCGGGCCCACCGTCAGGTGGCCGTCGCGCACGCGGGCGATCGAGCCCCCGCCCGCACCGATGGCCGTGACCTTGATCGACGGCAGCGCCACGTGGAATCGGCCCACTTCGCGCACCGTTTCCAGCAACGGCTGGCCATCCACGATCAGGCCCACGTCGAAGCTGGTGCCGCCCATGTCGGCCGTCAGCACGTTGCGATAGCCCAGCAGGTCGCCCAGCTTCTGCGAGGCCAGCACGCCGCCGGCCGGGCCCGAGGTCAGCAGGTTGGCCGCCTGGAACGCCGCCTCGGCCGCGGGCAGCACGCCGCCACCCGACTCCATGATGGAGATCGGTCCCTGGAAGCCGAAGCGCCGGATCGCCCCTTCCAGCCCGTTGATGTAGCGATGGATGACCGGGCCGAGGTAGGCGTTGATCGACGTGGTCGACGTGCGCTCGTATTCGCCGATGATGGGCACCAGCAGCGAGGACGTCGTCACGAACAGCCCCGGCGCCTCTTCTTCCACCAGTTCGGCCAGGCGCCGCTCGTGCGCCGGATTGCGGAACGACCACAGCAGGCTGATGGCGATGGCCTCGACGCCCGCGTCGCGCAGCTCGCGTATGGCCTGGCGCGCCGCCGCCTCGTCCAGCGGCACGATGACCTCGCCCTTGTAGTCCACGCGCTCGACCACGCCCTTGATCAGGTCCTGCGGCACGATGGGCTCGGGCACGCGGCGCTTGGAAAAGTGCGAGATCTCGTGCGTGGGCATGCCGATCCAGCCGCCCATGGCGCGCTGGATGCGCAGCGTGTCCTCGAAGCCGCGGGTGGTCAGCAGCCCCGTCTTCGCGCCCTTGCGTTCGATGAACGCGTTGGTCGCGGCGGTGGTGCCGTGCGAGAAGTATTTCAGTTCGGCCACCAGCCGATCGGCCGGGATGCCCAGTTCCTCGGCCGCCAGTTTCATGGCGTCCAGCACGCCGCGCGTGCGGTCGTCGGGCGTCGTCAGCGCCTTGAAGATGCGCACGTCGCCGTCGTCGGACAGAAGAACGAGGTCGGTGAACGTCCCTCCGATATCCGTACCTATGTAAGACACGAGTCTTTCCTCCAGATGCCGCCCCAGCGGGCGATCGTTCCCCGGCACACGGCCGCCGCGCGGCCGCGTCCGAATCTGGCGCTATTAGAACCCGAAAAACATTCTATGTATAGAACTATAGAATGTTAAAAGACTAGGTAATTACCCTTTTAGGGCGGCAAGCTGGCGCCGCTCGACGCCCTCGCCGGCTCAGCCTTTCTTCAGCAGCGACTTCAGCCGGTCCAGCCTTTCCTTGGCGCTGAGCCCGGGCGTGGCATCGGCCACTTCGTCGGTCTCGAGCCCCATTTCCTTGATGAAGCGCGAAGGTTCGCGCGCGATGTCCTCGCGGCCGCGCTTGCGCTTCTTGCACCAGGTGACGGTCAGCGTGCGGCGCGCGCGCGTGATGCCGACATACATCAGCCGGCGCTCTTCCTGCACCCGCGCTTCCAGCGATTCGGCCGCCTTGGCGGGGTCGCCTTCCTCGTCGTCCTTGCCCAGGTGGGGCAGCAGCCCTTCCTCGGTGCCGACCAGGAACACATGTGGATACTCCAGGCCCTTGGAAGCATGCAGCGTGGACATGCGCACCAGGTCGGGGTCCTCGTCGTCGCTTTTCTCGAGCATGGTGATGAGCGCGATGTGCTGGACCAGGTCCATCAGGCTCATCTTGTCTTCCTCGGCCTTGCGCTTGAGCCAGCCCAGGAGGTCCAGCACCGTCTGCCAGCGGTTCTGTGCGCCGCGCTCGTCGAAGTGGTCGTACAGGTAACGCTCGTACTGGATGGCGCGCACCAGGTCGTCCAGGATCTCGGAGGCCGTCTCGCCCGACGGGGCGGCATCGCCCTTGGCGGCGCCGGCGCGCCACTGCATGCGGTTGATGAACTCGCAGAACTCGCGCAGCGGGCCGAGCTGGCGCGGTTGCAGGCGCTGCTCCAGGCCGGTCTCGAACACGGCGGCGAACAGCGGGATCTCGCGTTCGCCCGCGTAGGTGCCCAGCACTTCCAGGGTCGACTGGCCCACGCCGCGCTTGGGCGTGGTGATGGCGCGGATGAAGGCCGGATCGTCCTCGTCGTTGGCGATCAGGCGCAGGTAGGCCATGATGTCGCGCACCTCGGCCTTGTCGAAGAAGCTCTGCCCGCCCGAGACCATGTACGGGATCTTCAGGTTGCGCAGGGCCTGCTCGAATATGCGCGCCTGGTGGTTGCTGCGGTAGAGGATGGCGAAGTCGCGCCAGTCGGCCTTCAGCTCGAAACGCGCGGCGGAGATGCGCATGGCCACGGATTCGGCCTCGGCCTCTTCATCGTCCATGGGAATGACGCCGATCGGATCGCCCACGCCCAGGTCCGACCACAGCTTCTTGTCGAACAGCTTGGGGTTGTGCCCGATGACGTTGTTGGCCGCCGCCAGGATGCGCTGCATGGAACGGTAGTTCTGCTCGAGCTTGATGACGCGCAGGTTGGGATAGTCGGTGGTGAGCTTGGCCAGGTTCTCGATGGTCGCGCCCCGCCACGCATAAATGGCCTGGTCGTCGTCGCCCACCGCGGTCAGCATCGCGCGCGGTCCGGTCAGCAACTGCACCAGCCGGTACTGGCAGGCGTTGGTGTCCTGGTACTCGTCCACCAGCAGGTAGCGGATGCGCGACTGCCAGCGCTCGCGCGCCTCGGCGTCGGATTCCAGCAGCCGGGCCGGCAGGCGGATCAGGTCGTCGAAATCGACGGACTGGTAGGAACGCAGGGTGGCGTTGTAGCTGCGGTAGACGCGCGCGGCATCGCGCTCGCTCTCGGTGGTGGCCAGGCGCTCGGCCTGGTCGGGCTCGACCAGCGCGTTCTTCCAGAGCGAGATGGCGGTCTGCACGGCACGGATCAGGCCCTTGTCGGTGGTGGCGACCAGTTCCTGCACGATGCCCATGGCGTCGTCCGCCGCCAGGATGGAGAACTGCGGCTTGAGCCCCACCTGCTTGGCTTCCTCGCGCAGCATCTTCACGCCCAGCGAGTGGAAGGTACTGATGGTCAGGCCCTTGATGGCATTGGGCGGCGCGACCGACCCGACCCGCTCGGCCATCTCGCGCGCGGCCTTGTTGGTGAAGGTGAGCGCGGCCACGTTGCGCGCCGAATAGCCGCAGTCGCGCAGCAGGTAGGCGATCTTCTGCGTGATGACGCGGGTCTTGCCGCTGCCGGCCCCGGCCAGCACCAGGCAGGGGCCGTCCAGGTAGCGGACGGCCTCGCGCTGCGCCGGGTTCATGCCGGCGTCGAGCGGGGGCAGCGCGGCCGATGCGCGTCCGTCGGGCTTGTTCAGCCGCGAGTCGGCGCGGTCCATGGCACGGGTCGCGGCGGAAGAGGAAGAGGCAGTCATACGCTAGCTTGGAAATCGATGGCGCGCGGCGGACGGCCGCGCGGACGGTACTCGGGGGCGGACATGGACGGCGGCCAGGGATCGCGCATCAGATCTCCAGCGGATCGACCTCGAGGTGCCAGCGCACCCGGGCGGCCGCCGCCAGGCCGGGCAGCACGCCGGCCCACGCGCGCAGGAAACCCTGCAATGCGGGACGGCTGTCGCTTTCCACCAGCAACTGGGCGCGTTCGACATTGGCCACGCGAACCACGCGCAGCGGTACAGGATCATAGAGCGTAATGCGCGACATATCCGCGGCCTGGGACGAATCGGTCCCATCGCCCCCCTCCGTCCAGGCCCGGGCCTGCGCCAGGAAGGCCTGGGCTTGCGCCAGTTCGCGCGCCTCGGCGGTCAGCAGGGCCTGGTAGGCGAAGGGCGGCAATCCCGCCGATTCCCGTTCGCGCAGCGCGTAGCGCGCGAAGCCCGCGTAATCGTGGCGCACCAGGGCCTGGTACAGCGGCTGCTCGGGATAGCCGGTCTGGATGTAGACCTCGGCGGGCGTGCCGGCGCGGCCGGCGCGGCCCGCCACCTGCATCAGTTGCGCGAACAGGCGCTCGGGCGCGCGGAAGTCGTGCGAGAACAGCATGGCGTCGGCATTGAGCACGCCGACGAAGCCCAGGTTCTGGAAGTCGTGCCCCTTGGCCACCATCTGCGTGCCGACCAGAATGTCGATGTCGCCCGCATGCATGCGGGCGAACAGCTCCTGGGCGCTGCCCTTGCGGCGCGTGCTGTCGGCGTCGATGCGCGCGATGCGCGCGCCGGGGAACAGCTCGCCCAGGTGTTCCTCCAGCCGCTGCGTGCCGCGGCCCATGGGCTGCAGGTCCTGGTTGCCGCAATCCGGGCAGGCCATCGGCACCCGCTGCTGCCAGCCGCAATGATGGCAGCGCAGCTCGTGGCGTCCCGGACCGCCCGGCACGCGCGGCGGCTGGCGGTGCAGCACCATGTAGGCCGAACAGCGCGGGCAGCCGCTGACCCAGCCGCATGCGTCGCAATGCAGGACGGGCGCATAGCCGCGCCGGTTCAGGAAGATCAGCGATTGCTCGCCTTTCTCCAGCCGCTGCGCCACGGCTTGCAGCAACGGCGGCGCCAGGCCCTGCTGGAGTTTCACGTTGCGGGTGTCGAGCAGCCGGATGCGCGGCGGTTCGGCCGCCAGGGCCCGCTGCGGCAGGGACAGCAGCAGGTAGCGGCCCGTCTGGGCGTGGTGCCAGGTCTCCAGCGATGGCGTGGCCGACCCCAGGATCACCGGCACGCCGCGGTCGCGGGCGCGCCAGATCGCCAGGTCGCGGGCGGAATAGCGCAGCCCTTCCTGCTGCTTGTAGGAAGGGTCGTGTTCTTCGTCGACCACGATCAGGCCCAGATCGGGCAATGGCGTGAACAGCGACAGCCGCGTTCCCAGCAGCACGCGGGCCTGTCCCCGCACCGCCCGCAGCCAGGCCTCCAGCCGCTCGCCGTCGGCCAGCCCGCTGTGCAGCACGGCCACCCCGCCCGGCCCGGCGATGGCCTCCAGGCGCCGGCGGAAGACCTGTTCCAGCTGCGGCGTCAGGTTGATCTCGGGCACCAGCAGCATCACCTGCCTGCCTTCGCGCAGGACGCGTTCGGCCACGCGCAGGTAGACCTCGGTCTTGCCACTGCCGGTCACGCCATGCAGCAGGACGGGCTTGAAGCCCGACAGGCCCGACAAGGCGTCCACCGCCTCCTGTTGAGCGGCGTTCAGGGCAGGCGGGGAAACCGGCGGCGCGCTGGGCGTTGCTTCCGGGCTGTCAGTCGTAGAAACGCTAAGGTCGGAAGTAAGCGCCCGCTCTTCATCCTCTGCCTGGCTCTTCTTGCGCCGCGTCCGCTTGGGCTTGGCCGCCCGCGCAGCCTTGGCGTCCAGCCGCGCCACCGGCCCGCCACCGGCCCGCAGCCCCTGGTAGGCCGCCGGCTTGCGCAGCGGCCCGGGCAGCGCGGGCAACATGACCTCGCCTAGCGGCCGCTGGTAATAGTCGGCCGCAAAAGCCGCCAACTTCAGCCAATCTTCGGGAAATGGCGGCAGATCGTCCAGCATCTGCACCACGTCCTTGACCTGCTCGACCGCAATCGCCGGCGCCGCGGGGATCTCGATCACGATACCTACCATCTCGCGGCGGCCGAAGGAAACGATCACGCGCTGCCCCACGCGCGCACCGGCCGGCGCTCGGTAGTCGAACAGCCCCGCCAGCGGCACGTCCAGCGCCACGCGTACCCAGGTCGTCCCTTCCTGCCCGCATGACGGCGAGACCAGAGATAGAGGGACGGACGGGGATGTGGACAACTGGTGAACTCCGCTTGAAGACTGCGGCATCCTGGCCGCGGGAACTTAAAGTAAAACCTCTGAATCTTTGCTAACCCCGCCGCTCGACAGGGAATTTTTAATCGGGCCGGAAGCTGTGGATAACTTTGGGGACAACCGGCGCACAATTAAGGTAATAGGACGTAGACGGAAAGTGCTTGCTTTGGGATCTAATGATACAGATCCACAAAAATCCATAAAAATCAAATGCTTACAGCCTACAACCGTGGCCCCGTCGAGCTTGCAAGATACGTTCCCGACAAAAGCCCGAATGTGCATAAGTTGAATCCGGGCTCTGGGCAATACGGGTTAGCACTGCCATTCGCCCCGCTCGGGGACTCGTCCACAAGGAGCGTCTAGGCGCCGGCGCGCTGCCTGCGGCTGTGCTGATGAACGGCCTCCACCAGCACGTCGACCGCCTCGGGCGGCGTGAACTGCGAGATGCCATGTCCCAGGTTGAAGACATGGCCCGGTCCCGGGCCGTAGCTGTCCAGCGTGCGCGCCACTTCGGCCCGGATGCGGTCCGGTCCGCCGAACAAGGTCATCGGGTCCAGGTTCCCCTGCAAGGCGACGCGATCCCCTACCGCGGCCCGCGCCTTGCCCAGGTTGACGGTCCAGTCCAGGCCGACCGCATCGCAGCCGGACGCGGCGATCTCTTCCAGCCACAGCCCTCCGCCCTTGGTGAACACGATGGCCGGCACCTGCCGGCCTTCATGCTGGCGGACCAGCCCGGCCAGGACCTGCCTGGTATAGGCCAGCGAGAACTCCTGGAACAGCCCGTCGGCCAGTACGCCCCCCCAGCTGTCGAAGATCATGACCGCCTGCGCGCCCGCCTCGATCTGGGCGTTCAGATAAACCGCGACCGCCTGGGCGTTCACCGCCAGGATCCGATGCATGAGGTCGGGCCGGCTGTACATCATGGTCTTGACCGTGCGGTAATCGCTGGACCCGGCGCCTTCCACCATGTAACAGGCCAGGGTCCACGGACTGCCGGAAAAGCCGATCAACGGCACGCGGCCGTGCAAATCCCGCCGGATCTGCCTGACGGCGGCGAACACATAATCCAGCTCGGCCATGTCGGGTACGGCCAGGTTGGCCACGTCGGCCTCGGTGCGCAGCGGACGCGCGAAGCGCGGTCCCTCGCCCGCGGCGAAGTCCAGGCCCAGTCCCATGGCGTCGGGCACGGTCAGGATGTCGGAAAACAGGATGGCCGCGTCCAGCGGAAAGCGCGCCAGCGGCTGGAGCGTGACTTCGGTCGCGTAGTCGGGGTTCTTGGCCAGCCCCAGGAAGGAACCGGCGCGCGCCCGGGTGGCGTTGTACTCGGGCAGGTAGCGGCCGGCCTGCCGCATCAGCCAGACCGGCGTGTATTCGGTTTCCTGGCGCGCGAGAGCCCGCAAAAAGACGTCATTCTGGAGTTTGGGCTCGGACACGGCAGACCTCGGCAAAGAGAAGCCTGGGATTTTACCTGGGTGGCGCTCGGGGCCTAGGCGAACTTCATCAGCAGCAGCCCCGCCACCAGCAGCCCCATGCCGGCCCAGCCGGCGGGCCGGATGTGCTGGCCGAACAGGGCCCGCCCGGCCAGCGCGGTCGCCAGGATGCCCAGCGCCCCCCAGGCGGCGTAGGCCACCGACAGCTCGATGCCCTGCACCGCCACGTACAGGCAGGCGAAGGCGCCGAAGACCAGGGCGATGGACAGCGCCCCGTACCGCTTGCGGGTGAAGCCCCGCGACAGTTTCAGGAAGATGTTGGCCGCCACTTCCAGGGCAGCCGCGATCAGCAGCATGGCCCCGTGGAACCAGGTGAAGGAATCCAGCATGACGCCCCCTTACCGCGAGGCGGCAAGCGCGGGGACGGTGTCCTCGTCCGGGGCGGGCGTCATGCCACGCTTGATCAGAAGGATGCCGCCCAGCACGGCGACAATGCCGGCCGCCTTGGCGGGGCCGATGCTTTCACCGAACCAGGCCAGGCTGACCAGCGTGATCGCCACCAGCCCCACGCCTTCCCAGACCGCGTAGGCCAGGCCCACCGGCACACGTGTCACGGCCAGCGACAACGCGTAGTACGACGCGCCCAGCAGGACGAACATCGCCGCCAGGCCGCCCAGGTGTCCGTGGACGCTGCTCCATTTCATGAAGCTGGTGCCCGCCACCTCGGCAGCGATGGCGATGGCAAGAAAAAACCAATGTCGCATGATGCGCTCCTCGTTTTCATGGTTGTTGCGGAATTGTTACCTTGCGAGCAACAATATTCCGGCCATGATGACGAAGGGCAACAGCACCTTGGCGGCAGCCACCAGAACCTCGGCCGGGCGGAACGCGAACGCGGGGTCCGGCATCGCCGGCGGGATCGGGTGATGGATTCGGGTGGTAATGGGCGTATTCATGATGCGCTTCCTTTGAGTGACGAGCGCGAGCAGCCATGCGGCTGGCGCGGCAGTCGTGGTAATGGCGAGGTCGGGGTGCGGCCGCCGGAGGCAACGATGGAGTGCGCGGCGGCGCGGGCGTCCGGACGACGCTAACGATCCGGTGCGGGCAGGACCGAGGAAGCGCGGAAGACACGGGCAGGATGACTGCGGGATGCCGGCCGCACGCCATGCGCGGCGTGGGCGGGAATTCCGGAATATCCTGCGGCGAACGTGGCAGGGCGCCTTGCGATCGGTCCGCGAAACAGCGGGCAGAACATGGGGTCGCTCCCTATGAAAAAGGATACTTATTGCGTATTCCAGTATAGGGCGTCATTGCTTCGATGCCTTGACCATATTGTTATCTATACTTGAACAATGGACCGCCTGACTCCCATACGCGCCTTCCTGGCCGTGGCCGACACCGGCAGCTTCACCGGCGCCGCGCGCAAGCTCGGCGTCTCGCGCTCGGCCATCACCGGCCACATCCAGGAACTCGAACGGCACCTGGGCACCCAATTGCTCAATCGCACCACGCGGCGCGTCTGGCTGACCCGCGAAGGCCGGCGCTACGCCGAGCGGGCGGGCATGCTGCTGGAAGGGCTGGCCGAGCTGGATGCGGAAATCCAGACGCGCAGCGGCCGCGCCGAAGGCCACCTGCACGTGGAAATGGCCGAATCGGTGGCCAACGCGCGCGTCATCCCGCGCCTGCCGGAATTCGTCCAGGCCTATCCGGACATCTCGCTGCGCATCTCGCTCAACGAAGGCGTGGTCGACCCCACCGTCTCGGGCGCCGACATCGGCCTGCGCGTGGGCCCGCTGCGCGATTCGCCGCTGCGCTTCAAGCTGCTGGGCCGGGGCAACTACATCATGGCGGCCAGCCCCGCCTACCTGAAGCTCTATCACGCGCCGCGGCATCCGGATGAACTTCGCCGGCACCGGCTGATCGAGTTCTGGGATCCGGACACCGGCCGCCCCTACGACTGGCAACTGGTCAAGGGCAAGCAGACCGTCAGCGTGGCCGCCGAGGGCCGCCTGATCGTGGACAACACGCGCGCGGGCCTGACCTGCGCGCTGGCGGGGCTGGGCATCTACGAAGACCTGGACTTCCTGCTGGCGCAATCGCTGGCGGAGAAGCGCCTGGTGCAGGTACTGCCCGACTGGAAGCGCCCGGGGCCGCCCATCGCGGTGCTGTACACGGCGCGTCGCCCGGTGCCGCCGCACATCAAGGCCTTTGTGGATTTCCTGGTATCGGTGTTCGGGTCGGGGCGCGGCTGAAACGCACCCGCGCCGCGGATCATTCCGGCACCAGGCCGATCTTCTGGGCCACCGCCTGCCACTGGACGAGATCGCTGCGCACCGTGGCGCCGAACTCCGCCGGCCCTTCGGGCAGGATCTCGAAACCGGAGGCCACCAGGCCCGGGCGCACGCCCGGCTTGTCCAACGCGCGCCGGATCGAGGCCGCCAGTTTGTCGATCACGGCCGGCGGCGTGCCGGCGGTGGTCATGACCCCGCCCCAGATGGTGGCCGAGTAGGTGGGGAAGCCCGATTCCTGAACGGTTGGCACGTCCTTGAGCAGGGACAGGCGGCGGCCTTCGGCCGTGGCGATGACGCGCACCCGGCCGCTCTGGATGAACGGCAGCGCCGAGATGATGGACGCGAACATGACCTGCACCTGGCCCGCGATGAGATCCGTCAGCGCCTGGCTGGCGCCCTTGTAGGGCACGTGGACCATCCGGATGCCCGAGACCTGCTTGAACAGTTCGGCCGCCATGTGGTGGGGCGTGCCGCTGCCCGGGGAGGCGTAGTTGAGGCGGTCGGGATGCTCGCCCGCATAGGCCACGAGCTCGCGCATGTTCTTCACCGGCAAGGCGTTGTTGACCACGATGACAATGGGCTGGTTGGCGATGCGCATGACAGGGGCCAGATCGCGGGCCACGTCGAAGGGGATGTTGCGCAGCACGAAGGGATTGATGGTCAGCGTGTTGGTGGCCAGCAGCAGCGTGTAGCCATCCGGCGCGGCCCGGGCCACGAGGTCGGCGCCGATGTTGCCGCCGGCCCCCGGCTTGTTGTCGACGATGATCGGCTGGCCCAGGATGTCCGCCAGCGGCTGCGCGATGTCGCGCGCCAGCACATCGTTGCCCCCGCCCGCCGTGAACGGCACGATGAAGCGCATTTGTCGGGTGGGATACGCGTTGCCCTGGGCGCGGGCACCGCCCGGCATCCCCCATGCCATCGCGGGCAGCGCGGCCAGGAGGGCACGCCTGTTGTGGTTCATAGCTGTCTCCTCTCGGACGGGACGTTCGTTTTATAGTCCCAATATACGAAATATACTGACACTAAAATCAAATTTTTCCTATTTATTTTTTCGTATTCTGGGATTTTTACGAAACAAGAGACGAAAAACGCCGCCACCCTGGATGCGGGCGGGCCCGCCCGAGAGGTCAGTCCGCCCCGGTCCGGGGGTCCGCGATCTGGCGTATGCCGGCTTTCAGGGATTGCAGCAGGCCGTCCTTGTCCAGCACCTCGTACCGCTCGGTGCGGAACACCATGACGAGGCCGGCGGGCATGTTCAGGGGATCCTGTTCGATGGGGGCCGCCACGCCCACGTTGCCCTGGTCGAGTTCGCTGAAGGACACCGCGTGGCCCGCCCGCTTGACGGCGGCCAGCAAGGCCCGAAACGCTTCCCACGACTCGCCCAGGCCGGCCTGGGCGATGGCCTGCGCGTGTGCGCCATAGAGTCGCTTCTGGCGGGCCGGCGGCAGGCAGGCCAGCAACACCTTGGAGCCCGCGCCTCGGAACAGCGGCATCTCCCGGCCCCGGCCGTAACTCATGACGAGTTCCTGGTCGCCGCTTTCGCGGTGCGTGACCACGACCTGGTCCTCGTAGAAGACCGTCAGCAGCACGTCGCACTCGTACCGCTTGCGCAGGGCCTGCATGACCGGCAGGCTGGCCATCAGGATCGGGTCCCTTTGCCGGATGCAGTAGTCGAGCTGGATGATGCGCGGCCCCAGCGCGTACCCGCCCGCCGCGCGCGTCAGGAAACCCGCGTCGCACAGTTCCTTGACGTAGCGATACGCGGTGCCGCGGCTGTAGCCCAGGGTCGACATGATCTCCTCGGCGGTCAGGACGGCATGTTCCGACGAGAAGGCGTCGAAGACGGCGAGCATACGTTTGAGACTGGACATGTCCGCGGATCCGGGGCGGTGGGGGATTGCGGAATGCTACCGCATGCCATCGGCGGCCAGCTGATGATGGCCGGGCAGCACCTGCACCGGCGCGCGCTGCCCCTGGGCCGCCGCGGCCAGGCGCAGGTCCAGCGCCAGCGCGCGCTTGTCGGCGGGCAGCCACTGGCGCTCGTGTCCCCACAGGCTGGCCCCGTGCGTGAGTTCGCACGGTTGCCAGTCCGGATCCACGCTGCGCCCGCCCCAGCCGTATTCGATCATCAGCGGAGACGGCGTGCGGACGTAGAACGAAGTCATGAAGTCGTTGATGTGCCGGCCGAGCGTCACCGCCACGCGGTCCTGCTCGCACGAGGCGATGTCGTAGCCCTGCCCCACGTCGTCCAGTGAACACAGCTCCACCATCAGGTGGTGGATGCCGTCGGTGTCGGCCTCGATCAGCGCCAGGCTGTGATGACGTGAATTCAGGTGGAAGAAGTAGGCCTTGAAGGGCTCGCGCATGTAGTCGCTCAGGCGGAATCCCAGCAGGTCGCGATAAAACGGCACCAATGCGTCGACATGGCGCGCGTTCAACACCACGTGCCCCAGGCCCAGGGGGCCGGTGCGAAAACCCGATATCGCGCGGCCCGGGCGGAACGGTTCACCGCCCCGGGCGGCGCCATGGAAGACCTCCAGCCGATTGCCCGCGGGGTCGGACAGGGACAGCAGCCCCGTAACCTCCCTGCGCCGCGCCAGCGCTTCCGGTGCACGGACGAACGGCACCCGCGCGTGCTCCAGCCGGGCGCCCAACGCGTCCAGCGCCCCGGCATTGGCGACTTCCCAGCCGAAGAAATGCGGCTGGGCGGCGTCCGCGTCGAGCAGCAGGCGCTGGCGCCAGTCGTCCATGCGCAGCGCCAGGGTGTGTCGGCTCCTGTCGCCGATCTGCATGCCCAGCAGCCGTTGAGCGAAATCTTCCCACTCCGCCAGCCGGGAAGTGCCCAGGCCCACGTATCCCAAAGATTGCAGCATTGCGCCGCTCCGTATCTTTAAAATCCCATAATACGTGAAAAACAAATCAATAAATCGGAAATTTTTTGCTCAGATTAACATCTGTACTGTATATTGAGAAAAAATACGAAACCAGGAGCAACCGATGGAGACACCTTCCGCCCCGGACGCGCGGCCGCCTGAAGTCGGCAGCAGCCTGCCGACCTGCGGCTTCAAGACCAACTATCACGACGCCGGCAACGGGCCTGGCGTCCTGCTGATACACGGATCGGGCCCCGGCGTGACGGCCTGGGCCAACTGGCGCCTGACCATCCCCGTCCTGGCCCGGCAGGCGCGCGTCGTCGCCCCCGACATGGTCGGCTTCGGCTATACGGAATCGCCGCCCGGGGTCCGCTACCACTGGTCCACCTGGGTGGACCAGCTCACCGCGCTGCTGGACGCGCTGCAGCTGGAACGGGTCTCGGTGGTGGGCAACTCGTTCGGCGGCGCACTGGCGCTCAAGCTGGCCGCCCGGCATCCCGGCCGCGTCGACCGCCTGGTGCTGATGGGACCGGTGGGCCTGCGGTTTCCCATCACCGACGGACTGGAGAAGGTGTGGGGGTATCAACCCTCGCCCGCCGCGATGCGCGAACTGCTGGACGTCTTCGTCCACGATCCGTCCTTCATCGACGACGAGCTGGCGGCCATGCGCTACCGGGCCAGCATCCGCGACGACGTGCAGGCCCGGTTCGGCAGCATGTTCCCGCCTCCCCGGCAGCGGATCCTGGACGACATGGCCACGGACGAGGCCGTCCTGCGCACCATCCCGCACGAGACGCTCATCGTCCACGGGCGCGGCGACAAGGTGATCCCGATCGAGGCCTCGCGCCGACTGGCCCAGGCCATGCCGCGCGCGCGCCTGGCCGAGATCGACCGCTGCGGCCACTGGGTGCAGATCGAACAGCCGGCGGCGTTCACCGCGCTGGTCGGGGAATTCCTGGCGCCACGCTGAAAGGAGACACCATGCGCAAACAGGATCTGCTGGGCCGCTGGACCCTCAGACAATGGACGCAGGCCTATGACGACGGCCGCGTGACCCACCCCATGGGGCAGGCGCCCCGGGGCTTCATCCAATATGACGACGACCGCATGTTCTGCATGATCGAGCGGGCGGACCGCCGGGCTTTCGCCACCGGCGGGCAGTGGAACGCCAGCGCCGAGGAAAAGGCGCGGGCCTACGAGAGCTTCATGAGTTATGCCGGCACCTACGAACTGGCCGGGGACGAAGTCCGGCAGCACGTCGACATGAGCCTGTTCCCGAACTGGGAGGGCGGCGTGCAGCGCCGCAAGGCGGCGATCGTCGACGGCCTGCTGCACCTGTCCGCGCGGCTGGAGGACGGCACGCCCGAGGCCCGCACCGCCAGCCTGGTGTGGGAACGCGCCAGCCGCGCCATCACTTCCTGAGGGATGCTTCATGAAAGACATTGCCAGCCTGATCCGCGACGCCTCGGTCCACAGCAGCCTGTACGCCGACCCGGCCATCTTCGACCGAGAGATGGAGACCATCTTCGGCCAGGGATGGGTCTATGTCGGCCACGCCTCCGAGATTCCGCGGCGGGGCGACTATGTACGGCGCACCATGGGACTCGAACCCGTGCTGTTGATCCGCGGCGCCGACGGCATCCACGTCGTGGCCAACCGCTGCGCCCATCGCGGCAACCTGCTCTGCCAGCCCGAGCGCGGCAACCGCCGCACGCTGGCCTGCCAGTACCACGGCTGGATCTTCTCGCCCGACGGCGCGCTGCTCGACATGCCGCTGTCCAGTATCGAGCCGGACGAATCGCTGCACCTGAAGCGCGCGCGCGTCGACAGCTACAACGGCTTCGTCTTCGCGACCTTCAACCCTTCGCCCATCCCCCTGCTGGAGCATCTCGGCCACGCCGCGCGCGCGCTGGACCGGCAGGTGAACCTGTCGCCCGAAGGCGAGATCGAACTGCGCGGCCCGTGGATCAAGCACCTGTTCCGCGCCAACTGGAAGATGCTGTCCGAAAACGAGGCCGACGGCTATCACGTGGGCTTCGTGCACGACTCCTTCACCAAAAGCGTGGGTACCCCCGGCAAGTACGGCAACATCCTGTCCGGCGAAGAGGACCGCATCACGGCGGTGGTCCGCTACCTGGGCAACGGCCACACCGAGCTCGACTACGGCCCGACCTACGACCGGCCCATGACCTGGCTGGGCGTGGACGAGACGCGCTATCCGGACTACACGCGCGACATGGTCGGCCGGCACGGCGAATCGGCCGCGCGGGAAATCATGCGGGCCGGGCCGCCCCACACCTTCATCTTCCCCAACCTGTTCCTGGCCGAAACCTGTCTGGTCATGATCCAGCCCCTGGGCGTGGGCGAGACCGTCAACTGGCACACCCCGCTCTACCTGAAGGGCGCGCCCGAGGAACTGAACCGACGCATCATGCGCCAGGGCGAAGTCGCGTTGGGGCCGTCATCGTTCCTGACGGCCGACGACGCCATCATCGCGGAACGCCAGTGGCGCGCGCTGAAAGGTTCGCCGGCCTGGCTGGACCTGAGCCGCGGCCAGTCCCGCGAAACGACAACCGACGGCGGCGTAGTGGTGTCCCACTACACCGACGAGACTCCCAACCGGGGCTTCTGGCGATGCTACCGGGACACCATGGCGCAAACCGCCCAGCCCACGCTCTAGAAGGACATGCCATGCAGACCCCCTTGTTGCCGATCGACGAACACCGGATGCTGGAGCGCTTCGTCCACGAGGAAGCCCGGTTAGCGGACGAATCGCGCTTCGACGAATGGGAGGCGCTCTGGGACGAGAACGTCCGCTACTGGGTGCCCGTCGTCATCGACGGCGAGGAGCCGGATCCGGACCGCGACGTCTCCATCATCAACGACAACCGCTCCCGGCTGGCGACCCGCCTGCGGCAACTGCGCACCGGCACCCGGCACAGCCAGGCGCCGCGCTCCATCCTGCGCAGGATGCTGTCCAACCTGACGGCCGACAAGGACGGGAACGGCGACTATCGCGTCGCGGCCAACTTCGCCATCTACGAGTACCAGGTGCAGTCAGTCAACCAGTTGAACGTCTGGCCGGGCCGAGTCGAATATGGTCTGCGGCAGGTCGACGGCCAGCTCAGGATGTTCCTGAAGAAGGTATCCCTGGTCCACGCTTCGGGCCCGCTGCCCAGCCTTTCCTTCCTGGTCTGACCATGGCCCGCGCTCCGCTCTCGGCCATCATCGGCCTGGGCTTCAGCCCCCTTTCGCGCGAACCCGTCGGTTCCGTGCGCGCCCTGGCCGCCGCAGCCGTGCGGGCCGCCATGGCCGACGCCGGCGTCGGCCCCGACCTGGTGGACGGTCTGCTGCTCAATCCCAGCGCCCTTGCCGATCCCGGGGTCCTTCCGCCCAAAGTGCAGGACGACATGGGTCTGCGCACGCTGGGAATGCTGACCACCATCGAAGCCAAGGGCTCATCCGTCCTCCAGATGGTGCAATACGCCACGGCCGCCATCCGCGCCGGCATGGCGTCGGTGGTCGCCTGCGTGTTCGCCGATGCGCCCATCGGCCCGGCGCGCGGCGGCGGCGCCTCCTTCAGCAACGAAGGCTCGCTGACCGGCATCGCGGGTTGGGACGCATCGTACGGCCTGTTCGGTCCGGTCGGGTCCTACGCGCTGGCCGCAAGCCGGTACATGGCCCTGCATGGCGCCGGCCCGGATCACCTGGGTGCCTACGTCCTGGCCTGCCGCCAGTGGGCTGCAGGCAATCCGCTCGCCTTCCAGCGCGCGCCGCTCACGCTGGCCCAATACCATGCCTCGCGCATGATCGTCGAACCCTTCCACGTGCTGGATTGCGCCTATCCAGTCAACGGCGCGGTGGCCGTGATCGTGGCCGGTGCCGATCGCGCCGCCAACACCGGCCAGCGGCCGGTGTACGTCCATGGCATGGGACAGGGCCATGCCAGCGCCGACACGCCGCAGGGGCCGCACGACCTGGTCACCGCCGGACGGCTTGCCGGTCGCAAGGCCTATGCGATGGCCGGGGTCGGGCCGAAGGACGTCTCGATGTGCCAGTTCTACGATGCGTTCTCATACTGCGCCCTGGCCGCGCTCGAAGACTACGGACTGTGCGGCCGGGGCGAAGCTGCCGGAATGGTGCAGGAAGGCGCGACCGCGCCCGGCGGCACGCTGCCGGTCAACACCGGCGGCGGCCAGCTGTCGAGCTACTACCTGCAAGGCATGACCCCGCTCAGCGAGGCCGTCATCCAGTGCCGCGGCGACGGCGGCGAGCGGCAGTGCGCGGCCAACGATATCGTTCTGGTCAACGGCTCGGGCGGCCGGCTGGAGTATCACGCCGCGCTGATACTGAGCCCTCATCGCTTGCTCGCCTAGGACCCGCCATGCTGCTTGCTTCCGATCACTTCGAACGCCGCTTCCTCGACTTCGTCGCCAAGCGCGAGCTGCGCGTACCGCGCCTGCGCGCCAGCGGCGAGATCCTGGGCTACGCATCGCACAGCTACGGGGCGAACCCGGACGACATCGAATGGATACCCGCCAGCGGCAAGGCGACGCTCCATGCCTATGCCGTCTACCGGCAGCAGTACCACCCGGACTTTCCGCCTCCCTACAACGTGGCGCAGGTCGCGCTCGTCGAAGGCCCACGCCTGGTCAGCCGGATCGTCGCGGACGACGGCATCGCCATCGCGATCGGCATGCCGCTGCGCGCGCGCTTCGACCCGGCCGGAAGCCTGGTGTTCGTCCCCGACTCTCTCCCAGCGGCATGACCGCCCCTTTTCCGGAACCCCTGCTCATGACCGAGCCTGCATCCCACGCCTGCCCGCCTCCTACTCCCCCTACCGGCGCGCTGGACGGCGTGCGCATCCTGGACCTGAGCCGAGTGCTGGGCGGCCCCTACTGCACGATGATCCTGGGCGACCACGGCGCGGAGATCATCAAGGTGGAACCGCCGCAGGGCGACGACACGCGCGGCTGGGGCCCGCCCTTCGCCGGCACGGACGCCGAACGCGGGGACGCCAGCTATTTCATCGGCGTCAACCGCAACAAACGGTCGATGGTGCTGGACCTGTCGCGCGAATCGGGGCGGGCCGTGCTGCTGCGCCTGCTGGAGGAAGCCGACGTCCTGGTCGAGAACTTCAAGCCCGGCACCATGGAAGCATGGGGCCTGGGCTATGAACGGGATCTCGCTCCGCGCTTTCCGCGCCTGATCCATTGCAGGGTGTCCGGCTTCGGCGGCCATGGCCCCCTGGGCAACCTGCCGGGCTACGACGCGGTGCTGCAGGCCATGAGCGGATTGATGAGCGTGAACGGCACGCCCGAGACCGGCCCGCTGCGTATAGGCACGCCCATCGTCGACCTCGCCACCGGCCTCTACGCGACGATAGGCATCCTGATGGCCTTGCACGAACGCCGCCGCTCGGGCCTGGGCCAGTACGTGGACATGGCGCTGTACGACTGCGCCATGTCGCTGCTCCATCCCCACGCGGCCAACTATTTCCTGGACGGCAGCCGCCCGCGCCTGACGGGCAACACGCATCCGAACGTCACGCCCTGCGACAAATTCGCCACCCGCAGCGGCGAGATCTTCGTGGTCATCGGCACCGACCGGCAATTCCGCCGCCTGGTGGAGCTGCTGGGCATCCCGAACCTCGCAGCCGACCCGCGGTTCGCCACCAACAGCGACCGGTCGCGCAACCGTGCCGCGCTCTACCCCCTGCTTGCCGAGGCCTTGTCCCAGCATGACGGCGTGGCTTTGAGCCGGACGCTGCTGGCCGAGGGCCTGCCCATCGGCCCCGTCATGAGCATGGACGAAGCCCTGGGCGCGGACCACACGCACGCCCGCTCCATGGTCTACGAACACCACGGCTACAAGGGCCTGGGCACGCCCATCAAGCTGTCGCGCACGCCCGGCGGCCTGCGCCGAACGCCTCCCAGGCTGGCCGAACATGCGCGGGATATCCTGCGCGAAGCTGGCTTCACGGACGCCGACATGGACGAATTGGAACACATCGGGGCGACGGCGCCCCGGCGCGCGCGCTGAACCCTTTTCCCTGGAGCATCGCATGACCTTACCGGACGACTGGCGCGAGGCCTGTCTTTCCAACGATCTTCCCGAAGCCGGCACGCTGGCCGTGACCCTGGACGGGCAGGTCTTCTGCCTGTACCGGGTCGAAGGCGCTACCTACGCCACCGCCGACCGTTGCAGCCACGGCCGCGGTAGCCTGTCCGAAGGCGTCCTGGAAGCGCACACCATCGAATGCCCGTTCCATCAGGGCTGCTTCGATATCCGCACCGGCGCTCCCACGGCGCTGCCCTGCAACCGGCCCGTCAAGACCTACGCGACCCGCGAGACCGACGGCATCGTCTGGGTGAACACCCGTCCGCGCGACATGGCCGGCCAGCACTAGCACCGCTTCACCGCGCCGGCGGCTGGCATGGCGCCGCACGGTGCCTGCGGCGGTACGGATCCGCCGCGATCTCGTGCTTGCGCATCAACTGCCAGAACGCGCGGCGGTTCTTGTGCGCCGCGCGGGCCGCCTGCGAGATGTTGCCGTGGTAGCGCAGCAGCATGTCGGAAATGTAGTGGCGCTCGAACTCCGTCACGATCCTGGCCTTGGCGGACTGGAACGGTTCGCGCGACACGAAGCCGGAATTGCCGTCCCGGCATCCGGATTCGGCTTCATGCTCGTCTTCCGGCTCGGCCTCGGCCGGCGGCGCGTCGCTGGATGCGCAGGCCTCCTGGGGCTTGCCCGGCCCCGCGAGCAATACCAGGCGTGTCTTGAATTCTTCCCCGCACATCGGGTAGCGCATGAAATCGTCCAGCCCGAGCGACAGCAAATCCTGCAGCCCGGCGGCGCTCATTTCGCGCGCGAGCGCCAGGACGGGCGTCTGCAACGCCTCGCCGGCCACGGCCATCGCGGTGCGTGTCCATCCCAGGGTGGACAGGGTGACCGGCAGCAGGCAGACGTCGTAGCGCTTGAGCGCCAGCGCCTGGCGCCGCAGCGCGTCGGCCGATGGCGCGTCCAGCTGCACGCCATGCAATGCGATGCGTTCGCGCGCATCCTTCCAATCTTCCATCAGTTCGCGCATCCAGCCCGCATGCTCGGGCACCATCAATACGCCGCAATCGATCATTCCCCTCATGTCACTGCCCTCAGGTTGTCCGAGCCGCCAGACTAGGGGCGTGTGGCGAAGGCCTCAATCAGAGAAACCAACAAGCGCGATTTTGCGTATCCAGTTATCACGAGTGCGGTCGTTAATGACCGGCCGGACTACTCCGCCAGGCGCAGGCTCTCGACCGTCGCGGCCGCGATCTGCTGGTCGGTGAAGGGCGCATCGACCAGTTGCTTGCGCGAAAACAAACCGACCTGGTCGTCATGATGGGGCGAGGCGGCGTCGGCCGACTGCCCATTGGCCGCCATCACCTTGGCCACGAGCTTGCCGCTCGTCCAGGTCACCGCATGCATGTAGGCCGTTCCCGCGACGATGTCGCCGTAGCCTTCGGCACCGAGCGGCGCGCCTTCCAGCGCATTCAGTATCCCCTGATCTCCCGATCCGCCATGGAGCGGAACGCGGCCGGCGGCGGTGGGGCGCGCCAGCATCCGTCCCCATGCTTCGTCGCCCTTCAGACCATGGGTGCCGAGGTCGGCAATGGTGGCGGCCAGCGCAGCGCGCACGGCGGCCTGGACCGGCGCGCTGCCGGAAAGCATGCGCACGCGCAGCGGGTGGGCCGGATCGTACGGCTGGGCGTACAGGTTCTCGACGGCGGCGAGCCGGGGCCAGAGCTCGCCGAACAGCAAGGCGCCACGGCTGTCGGCATTGTTGCGGCGGTCCCAGCGCGATAGTACGCCGCAGGCCGTGGCAGCCCCGCCCGTGGCCGAGGCGCACGCGTCCTGGATACCGTCCATGAGGGTTTCGGCTGCGTAGTTGCGGTTGCCGAAGACCACGTCCACGGCCTTGTCCACCGTCACCTTGCCCGCTGCCAGCATTTCGGCCACCAGCCGGTGGGACATCCTGGTCCGGGCATTGGGCTCGGCATCCGGGCTGCCGAACAGGATCGAGTAGCGATCGTGCCGCTCGCCATGGATGGACAGGCTGTAGCTGTCGTTGGCGTTGTAGGCGACCCCGCGCGTGGACAGGGCGGGAATCCGGTCAGCCGGCGCCAGCCGGGGGCGGCCCTGTTCGTCGCGCAGCAGGCATGCGCCGCGTGATCCGTCCAGCGCGGCGGGCACGCGGCCCGATGGCGTGGCCTCGACGGCACAGGCGGCCAGGCCGGCATCGTCGATGTCCAGGATGGGCCCCGCTTCGATGAACAAGGCATTGCCCGCGCTGTCGCCCGCCACGAGGTGGGCGGCGATGCCGCGTTGTCCGGCCACGGCACGCTGGAAGTCGGCCACGTCACGCGCCTTCGCGGCGTCCAGCATCTGGTCCAGGCCCCTCGCGTCGCCCGCGGCGGCATCGGTGACGGCGTACCAGCCGGCCGGCCTGCCGGGCGCGGCGGGCAACCGGTACAGCGGGCCCAGCGCGGTGTACGGCACCGCGTAGGCTTGGGTGCGCGTGGATCCGTCGGCCTGGCGGACCCCGATTTCCACCACGCGCCGCTCGATGGCGCGGGACACGCCGTCGACCACATAGGCGGGAGTCGCGCCGGCGCGCAGGTCGAGCCGCAGCGGCAGTCCGTAGGTCACCGTTGACGGCGCCTCGATGCTCCATGCGACGGAATCGTTGAAGCCCGACAGCGGCAGCGGCACGCCCAGGAAATCCGCCCCCATGACGTCCAGCTCACCGGGAATGGTCAGGTGCATCTGGTGCATCAACAGCCAGTGGTCCTGCCAGTACGTATGGGGATTGGCCACCACGATGGCGGCGCCCGTACCGGTGGCATCGGCGCCATAGGCCCAGGTATTGCTGGCCATGCCCAGGCGGGGCGGAGCAGGCGCCGCGGCGGCCCGCTCCGGCTGGTCCAGGTCGTCCCACAGCGAAGCCGACGCGAAGGGCGCCGCCAGGAAGGTCCGGTTCAAGGTGCCGATCTGCATGACGGCGCGCAGCACGTCGGTGGCGGCCATCGTCGGCGGACGCAACCCGCCGCACGCGGCCGGCGCCGCGTGGTCGCGGACGTAGCGGTTGAAGCCCGCGGCATAGCCCTCGGCCAGCGCGCGGGCCTGCGGCGACAGCGCCTTCCACGCCGCGTCCACGTCGTCCGCCGACAACTGCATGCGGTAGAAAAGGTCGCTGTCCAGGTTGGGCAGCGGCAAGAAGCCGACCAGCGCCTTGCCATCCGGGCCGAAGTGGGCCGACCGCTCGCCGCGCAGGGTGATGATGCGATCGGCCAGCGCGCATAGCTGGTCGCGCGCCACGGCATAGCCGTAGCCATACCCCAGCCCGCCGTGGTCGCTCGCCCTGACGTGCGGCACGCCGTACGTCGTCCAGCGCACGTGCGCGTCGAAACGCGCCGCCGGTTGCGACGGCGGCGGATCGTCGCCGCCTCCGCATCCGGCGACCAGGCATGCCGCCACCCCGGCCCGCACCCACCGTGCCGGGGTCATGGCCGCCTTTCCTGCTTGCGGGCGATGACCTGCATCTCGACGTGCGCCCCGGGATAGGCGATGCCGGCGATCATGGCCGTGCCCGTGGGCTTGCAGGGCAGATGGTCGGCCAGCACACCGATGACCGGCTGCACGTGCTCCATGGCATCGATGATCAGCGTGTAATTGACGATGTCCTCGAGCCGCGCGCCCGCCGCCTTCAGATAGGAAGCGATGTTGCGCAGCATCAGGCGCGTCTGTTCCTCGACCGTCGGCGCCAGCTTCTGCGCGGTGTAGTCCATGCCTATGGTGCCCGACACGAAGACCCAGTCGTGGTCGAACATGGCGCGGCTATAGGGTGCGCGCGGGAAAGGCAGGGGAAAGTCCGCGATCTGCATGGTGGCTTGCTCCGTGGATGCCGTGATTGTTCAGTCGAGCTTGAAGCCCAGCTTGCGAATGATGGGACCGTAGCGGTCCAGGTCGGTCGAGATCTGCCGGCGCAAGGTCTCGGGATCGTTGCGCGGGGCCGGCTCGAAGCCGAACGCCAGCAGCTTGTCGACCACGTCGGGCTGCCTGACCGCCCACTCCACCGCGCCGGCCACGCGCTGCGCGATGCCGGCCGGCAGGCCCGAGGGCCCGACGATGGCGAACCAGACCGACATATCGATGCCCTTGAACCCCAGTTCATCCAGGGTGGGCACATCGGGCAGTCCCGAGAAGCGCCGCGCCGAACTCACCGCAAGGAAACGCGCGCGCCCGGATTTCACGAACTGCGCGTAGGGCGCGATCCCGTCGAAGGCCGCGTCGACGGTGCCCGCCATCAGCGCCTGAGCCACTTCCGCGCTGCCCTTGAACGGCACGCGCCGGGCCTGCGTGCCGGCCGCGTCGTTGAACGTGTCCACCAGGATCTGCGAGACGATGGCCGCGGCGCCGATATTCAGGCCGGCGCCGCCCGACTTGCCTCGCTCGACCAGGTCCGCCACGCTGGCCGGGTCCTTGGGCTGGCTGCGCGCCACCACCGCGTTGGGACCGACCACGGCCAGCGAGATCGGCGTGAAATCCTTCTTCGGATCGTAGGGAAGCTTTTCGTACAGCGCCGGATTGAGCACGAAGGTCTGGTCGATGGACCACAGCAGCGTGTAACCGTCGGGCGGCGCGCGCAGCACTTCCTGCACGCCGATCAGCGTATTGCCGCCCGCCTTGTTCTCGACGATGATGGGCTGCCCCAGCCGTTCCTGCACCTTGAGCGCGATCAGGCGGGCCGCGACGTCCGCGCCGCCGCCGGCCACGAAGGGCACCACCAGCCGCACCGGACGGACCGGCCAATCGGCCGCCGCGGCGGCCGATGCCGCCAGTGCGCACCCCAGCGCGAAGCAGGCCCGCAGCAGGCGGCTGACATGCCGGACGTTCATCATTACACTCCGTCGGAAAGTTGCAGTGATGCTAACGTTCCGGCTCGAGGCCATGTATGCAGATCGAATCGCAAACTGTGCCGATCCCCATCGCGGGGCCGGTGATGCGGGAAGACGACCTCAACGCCATCCTGGCCCCCTCGGCGCCGGAGCCGGCCGGCCTGACCCTGACCGATATCCTGAGCGAATCGCGCCGCAACGTTCCCTGGCCCAGCGGCGGCCACGTCACGCGGCTACATACGCTGCCGTGGGAAGGCGCCAGCGCCCGGTATTTCGACTTCAGCCTGAACGACCGCCTGCGGGTGCGGCTGGACCCCGACCGGGAGCTGCTGCTGACCTTCTTCCTGGAGGGCCATGTCAGCGGACACGTCGGCGACGAACACGGCCCCGAACTCGACTTCCGCCTGAACCGCATGCTGCTGCGCACGCCCAATCGCAACGGCGGCTACCTCATCGACATCCCCGGGGCCCGCACCCACCGCTTCGTGCAGTTCCGGCTACGCCGCGACCTCTTGCCGCGCTGGCTCAAGGCCCTGGGCGTGCGCCTCCCCGCCGCCCAGCTCGACGAGATGGTCGACCGCGACGATGGCCGCATTCTGTGCAACGCCGCCATCACGCCGCAATTGCAGGGCTGCCTGGAACGCATACGCGGCGAACGCAGCGACCAGCCCGCCTTCGTGCCCCTCTTCCACGCGCGCGCCACCGAGCTGCTGCTGTGCGCGCTGCAAGGATTCGACGACCTGCTGCGCCCTGCCCGCTCGCCCGGCGCCGATGCCGCCGCCGTCCTGGCACGATTGCGCGAAACCATCGCCGAGGCGCCGGCCCATCCATGGACGATCACCGAACTGGCGCGCCGCGTCGGCTGCACGAGCGCGCGCCTGCAGCAGCACGTGCGCGATGTCACCGGCCTTTCGGTCTACAACCTGCTGGTCGCCCAGCGGCTGGAGCTTGCCGCCACACTGCTGCGCGAGACCCGCCTGGGGGTGCAGGCGATCGCGGCCGAAGCGGGCTGGCAATGCCACTCGCGCTTCGCGGCCGTGTTCCGGGCGCACTACGGCAGCACGCCGCGGGCTTACCGGCTGCGCCACCGCAACTCGGCGACCAGGCTTTCATAGCCGCCCGCCGGCTCATATCCTGCTACAAATTCGTTGTTACTTGGCCGGTCCTGGACCCGATTCTGCGGCAAACTGCATGACCAGCAGTCTGGAGTTGGAGTCCAGCATGACCAAGCCAAGCCTACGTTCCACCGCATCGCTGATCCTCGTGACCACCGCCCTGTCATGGGGGCTTCCGGTGCGCGCCGACGATCTGCGCGAATCCGGCGGCCGCGAGAGTTCCATCGATACGTCGTCCCGCTCCTATGGCGGCAACGGCCTGCGCCTGGGCTCGCGCACGCCGGCGTCCATGGGCCTGGGGGGCAGCGGCCTGCATGCCTCGCTGGATGCGTCGGCCGCGAGCGGCCCGCAGGCCGAGGCCGGCAAGGCCGCCACGCCGCAACCGGCCGCCGGCACCCGCTTGAAGAAGAAGGACGGGCGCTGACCGGCGCCCGCCCGCGGCAGGACTAGACCCGCGGCGCGACGCGCTGCTCGATCGCGCCGAAGACGCTGTTGCCGGAGCGGTCGAAGTGCTCGATGCGCACCATGTCGCCGAATTTCAGGAACGGGGTCCGGGCCGCACCGTGCCGGATGGTCTCCAGCGCGCGGCGTTCACCCAGGCACCCCACGCCCACGGACTCATCCTCGTTCGATACCGTACCCAGGCCCACCAGCGTTCCCGCCTCGAAGGCACGCGTCTGCGCCACGTGGGCGATCAGGTCCCCATAGTGGAAGGCGACGTCGATGCCGGTCTCGATGCTGCCCAGCTCCTCGCCGCGCACCCAGCATTTCATGGTGCCCGACACCAGGCCGCCCTGCCATAGCTCGCCCAGCTCGTCCGGCGTCACCGCGATGGGGCCCAGGCTGGACGCGGGCTTGCCGACCAGGAAGCCGAAGGTGCGCTTGAGTTCGCCGGGAATGATGGCGCGCAGCGATATGTCGTTGAGCAGCACGAACAAACGGATGTGCTCGCACGCGCGTCCGGCGTCCACGCCCAGCGGCACGTCGCCGGTAATGGCGGCGATCTCGGCCTCGAAATCGATGCCGTCGTCTTCCGAAGGCAGGCGCACGTCCTCGTTCCAGGCCATGAAACCGTGCGAGATACCCTGGTACATCAGCGGCTTCTGGAAGAAATCGTCGGGCACCGATTCCCCGCGCGCCTGCCGATTGCGCTGGATGTGGCTGGGATACGCCGCGCCGTCCAGGTACTGGTAGGCGCGCGGCAGCGGCGCGGCCAGCGTGCCCAGGTCCAGCGCGAAGGCGCCGGCGGCGCGGCCGGCGTTCAGGTCGTCGTACAGGGCCTGCAGGCGTGGGCGGGCGCGCTCCCAGTCGTCCAGCGCCGATTGCAGCGTGGGCGCGATGCCGGCCGCGCTCACCGCCGTGGCGAGATCGCGGCTGACCACGAGCAATGCGCCGTCGCGCCCCGCGCGTTGCGATGCCAATTTCATTCCAGCTTCTCCAAGAGTGCGGCGCGCGGCCCCTTGCCGGCGCCAAGATGATGAACAGGCGCTAGGCGGGATTGCCGGACTGGAATCCGCGCCAGACCTCGTCATAGTCCGGTTGCAGGTTGGGCGCGGCCAGCGCCTGCGCCGTCGGGCGGAACACGTGGCGGCTCTCGAACATGAAAGCCATGGTGTCTTCCAGACGACGCGGCGCCAGCGCTTCCGTGCTGGCCCGTTCGAAGGTGGCGGCATCGGGGCCGTGCGGCAGCATGCAGTTGTGCAGGCTGATCCCGCCCGGCACGAAGCCCTCGGCCTTGGCATCGTAGACGCCGCGTACCAGTCCCATCAGCTCGCTCATCACGTTGCGGTGGAACCAGGGTGGGCGAAAGGTGTCCTCCATGACCAGCCAGCGCGGCGGAAAGATCACGAAGTCGCAATTGGCGGTGCCGCCGATTTCCGACGGCGAGGTCAGCACGGTATTGATGGACGGATCGGGGTGGTCGAAAGTGATGCTGCCCATGGCCATGAAATGCGCCAGGTCGTACTTGTAGGGCGCCAGGTTGCCGTGCCAGGCCACCACGTCCAGCGGCGACGAAGCGCGCTCCAGCTCCCAGAAGCCGCCCAGGAACTTGCGCAGGATGCGCACCGGCCCTGTCGCGGATTCGCAGGCGGCGACCGGCGCCAGAAAATCGCGCGGATTGGCCAGGCCGTTGGAACCCAGGGGCCCCAGTTCGGGCAGCCTGAACGGCGCGCCGTAGTTCTCGCACAGGTAGCCGCGCGCGGCGCCGTCGGGCACGTCGATGCGGCAATGCACGCCGCGCGGCAGCAGCAGGATCTCGCCGGGCGCCACCCGCAGGCGGCCCATTTCGGTATGGACGTCGAGCGCACCCGACTGCGGAACCACCAGCATTTCGCCATCGGCGTTCATCAGGTAGCGGTCGCGCATGGACGCATTGGCGCGATAGACGTGGACGGCGGTGCCGCTCTGGGTCTCGGCGCTGCCGTTGCCCGCCACGGTCACGATGCCGTCGACGAAGTCCGTGCCGGGCGCCGGCTCCGGCCAGGCGTTCCACCGCAGCCGGTTGGCTGGCGCGGCCACCTCGGTGAAGGGAGCGGTCAGCCAGCACGGATGCGCTACCGCATGGGCCTTGCCGTGCGCGGCGGAGGGCCGCAGCCGGTAGGTCCAGGTACGCAGGTTCACGGCGCGCGGCGCCGTGAAAGCCGTGCCCGAGATCAGTTCCGCGTACAGGCCATGCGCCACCCGTTGCGGCGAGTTGCGGCCCACGGGCAGCACGCCCGGGCTGGCCTCGGTCGCGAACTCATTGCCGAATCCGCTCTGGTACTGCGGCTCCGCCGCGGCTGCCCTGTCCATCCTTGCCTGCTCCCTGTTCAATTCGCGGCGATGTTCGCTTGCTGGACGACCTTCTTCCAGCGCGTGATTTCCGACTCGATCATGGTCCGCATCTGGGCCGGGCTGCTGCCGCTGGGCTCGCTGCCTATGTCGTTGACGGCCTTGCGGAACGCGGGGTCCTGCAGCATGGCCGCCAGCGCGGCGTGCAGCCGGTCGACGACGGGTCCGGGGGTCCCGGCCGGCGCCGCGATGCCCAGCCACGAATACACCTGGAACCCCGGCACGGTGTCGGCCGCGACGGGCACGCCAGGCAGCAACGGCCACGGCCTGGAGCTGGTGATGGCCAGCGCGCGCATCGTGCCCGCCTTGAGCTGCGGCGCGGCCACCGTGGCGGTATTCACCAGCACGTCCACGTCGCCGGCCAGCACGGCTTGCACGGGCGCCGCGCCGCCGCGATACGGCACGTGCAGCATCTGCACGCCCGCCGTGGCGGCCAGCAATTCGCCGGTCAGGTGCTGGGTCGAGCCCACGCCCACCGAGGAGAAAGACACCGTGCCCGGCTTGGCGCGTGCCGTCCCCAGCAGGTCGGCCAGCGTGCGCGCCGGGTTGTCGGCCTTGACGCTGACCACGAACGGAAACGCGGTCACGGTGGAAATCGGCTGGAAATCCGCGACCGGATCGTAGGGCAGCGACTTGTTCACCGCGGCCGAAACCGTATGGCCGCCGGTCAGCATTACCAGCGTGTAGCCGTCGGGTTCGGCCTTGGCCACGTAGCTGGACGCGACCACGCCGCCGGCGCCGCTCTTGATTTCCACCACCACCGGCTGGCCCAGCGCCGCCTGCAGGTGGCGAGCCACCAGCCGCGACACGGTGTCGGCATTGCCGCCCGCGCCGAAGCCGTGAATGAGTTGTATGGGCCGCTCCGGATAGGCCGCGCCCGCCGCGCCGGCCAATGCGGCCGCGCAAACCGCGCCGATGATCCGTCCGTACATGATGGGGTCTCCTCCTTGTTCTTGCAGTGCTTTCCGTTGGCCGGAAAATCCCGGTTGCACCGTGAAGGGCAATATATGATTGGCCAGATCGGCGGGTACCCGCATTTCCACTGAATGGACACGACTTATGGCCAGCGGCAGCACCACGGCGGAACCCGGCGGCATCGAACGCGCAGTGCAGTTGTTGAAGCTGCTGGCCACGGCCGGCAAGCGGGGCCGGGCCCTCACGCAACTGGCCGAAGCCACGGCCCTGCCGCATTCCACCGTGCATCGCTTGCTGCGCCGCCTCATGCACGAGCGCCTGGTCGTCCAGAAGGAATCCGACAAGTGGTACGCGCTGGGCCCGCTGGCCTTCGAGCTGGGACTCGCCGCCATGGCCGCCTACGACCTGCGCGAGCATTGCCGCGCCAGCCTGTCCAGGCTGGCCGAAGAAGTCGGCGACACGGTCTATCTGTCGGTGCGCAGCGGCAGCGAATCCGTGTGCGAGGCGCGGCATGAAGGACCGTCGCCGATCCGGGTCAACACCCTGTCCATAGGCAGCCGCCGGCCGCTGGGGCTGGGCGCGGGCGGACTGGCCATCCTGGCTTTCCTGCCCGACGCCGAGCGCGAGGACATCATCGCCACCGATGGCCGCCGCATCTGCGAGGAAGGCCGCTTGACCGAGGCCGACCTGCGTGCCGCCATCGACGCGTGCCGGCGCCAGGGCCACTCGCTGATCCGCAACCGCGTCACCCTGGGCGTCACCGCGGCCGGCGTGCCCATACGCGACACGCTCGGCCGGCCCATCGCCGCCATCAGCGTGGCCGCCATCGACGACCGCATGCGGGAAGAACGCGTGGCCTCGCTGGCCCGCAGCCTGCACGAGCACGCGCGGGAAATCGAAGGCTCGCTGCGGGGCCGGCCGGCCTGAAACCGGGCGAGCCGGGCGTCAGACCGGCACCACGCGCGGGGGCGGCGGATCCGTGGTTTCGCCCTCGACGTTCGCGCGTATGCGCGGCAAACCCTCCGCATGATGCGCGGCGATGAAGGCGATCAGGCCTTCGCGCACCAGGCAGCGCAGCTCGAACGCATTGCCCGAGTTGGCGGCGCTGACCAGGAAGCGGACCTGCATGGCGCGATCACTGGTATCGGTGACCTGCACCGCCGCCACCCGCGTATCCCACAGCGGCGAAGCCTTGCACAGCCGCTCGAACTCCTTGCGTATCGGCTCCAGCGGCACCGAGAAATCCAGCCACAGGAACACCGTGCCCAGCAGCGACGCGGTACGGTGTGTCCAGTTCTCGAAGGGATTCTCGATGAACCATTGCAGGGGCACGATCATGCGCCGCTCGTCCCAGATGCGCACCACGACGAAAGTGCCGGTGATCTCCTCGACCCGGCCCCATTCGCCATTGACGATCAGCACGTCGTCGATGCGTATCGGCTGGGTGAAGGCGATCTGCAGGCCGGCAATGAAATTGCCCAGCACCGGCCGCGCCGCGATACCGGCGACCAGGCCGGCCACCCCGGCCGAGGCCAGCAGGCTCGCGCCCAACTGGCGCGCGCCCGGCAGCGTCAGCAGCACGAACGAGAGCCCCAGCAGCAACACGATGGCGTGGGCGCTGCGGGCCAGCACGCGGGTCTGCGTCAGCTTGCGGCGCGCGAGCAGGTTGTCGGCCACGTCATAGGGATTGAGGCGAATGGCCGTGTCGCTCAGCGACTTGATGCAGCTGTTGGCCAGCCAGGTCACGCATACGATCAGCATGACGGTGACGACGTAGGAAATGCCTCGGGTATAGGGCATGTCCTCCGGAGTCCCGGTCAGCACCACCCGCAGCGCCAGCAGCGCCGCCACGAACTGGCTGGCGGTGCACGCACCGACCACCATCGCGTGAAGATAGGGACGCGGCGCGGTGATGCGCCGCAGGATCAGGAAGCCTATCCGGTGGATGACCAGCGCGACGGCGACGGCCAGCACCATCGCGACCGTCAGCACGAACCAGGGGCGCAGCGCTTCGGGCAGGAAGTCCAGGGGTAGGGATGCCAGCATGGAGGCCTCTTCTTGGTCGAGTCGGGCGCCATGCCAGCAAGTAGTGTGCCGTGCGTCGCTTCTCGGCACGCAGCGAATGCGTGCCGATTTTTCATGCCCTTGCGCGCGCAGGCTGCGCCTTCCCCGTACCCAGCCAGGCCAGCGCCGCCAGCAGCAGGACGGCCGCGCCGAACTCGCGCGAGGTGGAGACGATGTCTCCGCGCAGCGCCACGTCGTAGCCGGCCAGGATGGCGGGTACGCCCATGGCCAGATACGACACCACGAACAGGACCGACAGCACGCCCGCGCGGCCGGTGGGCGGCAGCGGCGCGATCACGTTGCGCAGTGCGCCCTGGAAACCCGTGCCGAAGCCCATGCCGGCGATCGCGGTGCCCACCATGAACAGCGCCACCGAATGCAGCGACAGCGCGGCCAGCACGAGGGCCATGCCGGCCATCAGGGCCAGCGCGCCCAGGCGCGACAGGAAGCGGGCGGAGCGATCGCGCAGCAGGACCACCGCGACGACGCCGCCACCGGCCATGATGAACAGGGCCAGCCCACCCAGCAGGCTGGATCCCGACCCCACCAGGCTGCGCAACAGCGTGGGCCCGAGCGACGCATAGAAGCCGCCCAGGCCCCACACGGCCACCACGGCGGGCGCCGCCAGCAGCAGCGGCATCCGCACTTCCGGCGGCAGCGCGAAACTGGGCTTGAGCGAGGCCCAGGCGCCCGGCCGCCGCCGCGCGGTCTCGGCAATGAAGTAGACGCCCACGCCCTGCAGCACGAAGATCACGCCCAAGACCACATAGACGAGATGCGTGGGGGCGGGCAGGTACTGCACCATCAGCCCGGCGACGATGCCCCCCGTACCCGTGCCCAGCATGGGCGCCAGCGCATTGGCCAATGCGCCGCGCGTCTTGTCGATGTCCAGCATGCCGGCGCCCACGGCCGCGATGGCGGCACCGGCCGAGAGCCCCTGGACGATGCGGCCCGCCAGCAGGTCGGACAGCCCGCCGGCGGTGGCGAAGACCACCATGGCCGCGGCCTGCGCGACGGCGGCGGCCATGAGCACGGGCCGCCGGCCGATGTGGTCCGACAGGCGTCCCGCCACCAGCAGCGCCGCCAGCACGGCCAGGGCGTAGCTGCCGAACACCACGGTCAGCATGGTGGTGGAGAAGCCCCATTGCTGCTGATAGATCGCGTATAGCGGGGTCGGCGCCGCCGACCCCGCCAGGAACGCCAATGTGATCGATGCCAGCAGATGGAAACTGAAGCGCGGCGACAGGCGCCCGGCAACCTGGGGGCAGGCGGAAACAGGGGCGGGGACGGCCTTGGCGGGGGAAGCGCAGGTCATGGGGCGGGATCCGGGGAACATTAAACAGACAGGTCTGTCTGATTTGCTTGAAGTGTACAGACCTGTCTGGTAATGTCAAGACATGACCATGAATACGACAAAAAGCCCCGAAGCGCGCCGTTCCGCGCGTCAACGCCTGCTCGACGCCGCGGACGAGCTGTTCTATGAAGGGAGCATCCACACGGTCGGCATCGACCGGGTCATCGAGCGCGCCGGCGTGGCCAAGGCCTCGCTGTACGACACCTTCGGCAGCAAGGAGGCCCTGATCCAGGCCTACCTGCTGGCCCGCCACGAGGCGCGCAAGCTGCGTATCGCCGACCGCCTGGCCACCTATGCCGGCCCGCGCGAGCGCCTGTTGGGCGTCTTCGACATCATGCGGGAAGCCGCGTCGGGCCCCCGCTTCCGGGGCTGTCCGTTCAGCCGCGCGGCCGCCGAAGCGGCGCCCAGCGCCGGCATCCGGGAAGCCTGTGACACCGCTCGAAGCTGGCTGCGCGACCTGTTTGTCAGCCTGGCCCGCGAAGCCGGCGCAGCCGATCCCGAAGCGCTGGCCTGTCAGTTGATGCTGCTTTACGACGGCGCCACGGTCTCGAGCCACGTCGACGCGAACGTCAAAGCGGCCGACGCCGCCCGCGCCACCGCCGAACAACTGCTGAACGCCGCCCTGCCCGCCAACGCCCGCCCATAAAAAAATCGCGGTGCCCTCAGGACACCGCGACTCACATCCAACACCACACCCTGGCCTAGACCCAGGATGCGGCGGATCCGGCTTCGCCGGTCCACCCGCATCGCCCCCTTGCGGGGCGCGCGTCAGCGCGCAGGGGGGACCCGTTTAACTCCGGCCACCCCGCAGCTTGCGGATGGCGGCCAGCTGCGCCGCCAGCATCGCCAGTTCGGCCTCGACCACGGCCACTTCGGCCTTGTCCTTGGCATTGCGCAGCGCTTCTTCCGCCGCCTTGCGCGCCTGCTCGGCCTTGGCCTCGTCCAGGTCGTGGCTGCGGATGGCCGTATCGGCCAGCACCGTCACGGTACCCGGCTGGATCTCGAGCAGACCGCCGGCCACGAAGATGTGCTCTTCCTCGCCGTTGTCCGCGCGCGAGATCTTCACCGTACCCGGACGGATACGCGAGATCAGCGGCGTGTGCCCGGGCAGTATGCCCAGCTCGCCCGACTCGCCAGGCAGCGCAACGAACTTCGCCTCACCGGCGAAGATCGACGCCTCAGCACTGACGACATCCACATGAATAGTTGCCATACTCAATTCTCCTGTGCTGCGCTTCGCGCAGCCCCAGCGCCCCTACCCAAAATAACTGCCCCGAACCCAGGGCACAGCGGATCCGGCTTTGCCGGTCCGCCAGTGCCGCCCCCTGGGGGGCGCGCGTAAGCGCGTAGGGGGGTTACAGTTTTTTTGCTTTCTCGAACGCTTCGTCGATCGTGCCGACCATGTAGAAGGCCTGCTCGGGCAGCGCGTCGCACTCGCCTTCGACGATCATCTTGAAGCCACGGATGGTTTCCTTCAGCGGCACGTACTTGCCGGGCGAACCCGTGAACACTTCGGCCACGTGGAAGGGCTGCGACAGGAAGCGCTGGATCTTGCGGGCGCGGCCCACGGCCTGCTTGTCTTCCGGCGACAGTTCGTCCATGCCCAGGATCGCGATGATGTCGCGCAGTTCCTTGTAGCGCTGCAGCGTCTGCTGCACGCCACGGGCGACGGCGTAGTGCTCTTCGCCCACGATCTGCGGGTCGAGCTGGCGGCTGGTGGAGTCGAGCGGGTCGACGGCGGGGTAGATACCCAGCGCGGCGATGTCACGCGACAGCACGACGGTCGAGTCCAGGTGCAGGAAGGTCGTGGCGGGCGACGGGTCGGTCAAGTCATCCGCAGGCACGTACACGGCCTGGATCGACGTGATCGAGCCGGTCTTGGTCGAGGTGATGCGCTCTTGCAGCTTGCCCATTTCCTCGGCCAGCGTCGGCTGGTAGCCCACGGCGGAGGGCATGCGGCCCAGCAGCGCGGACACTTCGGTACCGGCCAGCGTGTAGCGGTAGATGTTGTCGACGAAGAACAGGATGTCGCGGCCTTCGTCGCGGAACTTCTCGGCCATCGTCAGGCCCGACAGCGCCACGCGCAGACGGTTGCCCGGGGGCTCGTTCATCTGGCCGAACACCATCGCCACCTTGGACTCTTCGATCTTGTCCAGGTTGATGACGCCCGCTTCCGCCATTTCGTGGTAGAAGTCGTTGCCTTCGCGAGTCCGCTCGCCCACGCCCGCGAACACCGACAGGCCGCTGTGCTGCTTGGCGATGTTGTTGATGAGCTCGAGCATGTTCACGGTCTTGCCCACGCCGGCGCCGCCGAACAGGCCGACCTTGCCGCCCTTGGCGAACGGGCACACCAGGTCGATAACCTTGATGCCGGTCTCGAGCAGTTCCACGGAGGGCGACAGCTCGTCGAACTTGGGCGCGTCCTGGTGGATGGCGCGGCGCTCTTCCGACTTGATCGGGCCGGCTTCGTCGATGGGACGACCCAGCACGTCCATGATGCGGCCCAGCGTGCCGGTGCCCACGGGCACCGAGATGGGCGCGCCGCTGGCGGCCACGGCCATGCCGCGGCGCAGGCCGTCGGACGAGCCCATGGCGATGGTACGGACGACGCCGTCACCGAGCTGCTGCTGCACTTCGAACGTCAGGCCCTTCTCGGCAAAAGCCGAGCTCTCGTCGGCCAGCGTAAGGGCCTCGTAGATCTTGGGCATGCTGTCGCGGGGGAACTGAATGTCCACCACGGCACCGATGCACTGAACGATGGTTCCGTTGCTCATATCGATTCCTCGATTCCTGATTCTTTAAGGCGTCGCGCCGGCTTACACCGCCGCCGCACCGCCCACGATTTCCGAAATTTCCTTGGTGATGGCTGCCTGGCGGGTCTTGTTGTAGACCAGCTGCAGATCGCCGATCACCTTCTTGGCGTTGTCCGATGCAGCCTTCATGGCCACCATCCGGGCGGACTGCTCGGACGCCATGTTTTCGGCAACGGCTTGGTACACCAGCGCTTCGACGTAGCGCAGCAGGAGTTCATCGACGACCGACTTGGCATCGGGTTCGTAGATGTAGTCCCACGAGTAGGCCTTCTTCTCTTCCTCGGTCTGCGCGAAACGCTCGGCCGACAGCGGCAGCAGCTGCTCGATCACGGGCTCCTGCTTCATCGTGTTGATGAAGCGGTTGTACGCGAGGTACACCACGTCGACCTTGCCTTCGGCATACGCGTCCAGCTGAACCTTGATCGCGCCGATCAGGCGTTCGAGGTTGGGCGCGTCGCCCAGTTGCACCGCCTGGGACACGACGTTGGCATCCAGACGGGTCAGGAAGCCCAGACCCTTGTTGCCAATGGCCGTGGTCTGGACCTTGATGCCCTTCGCTTCCGAGTCCTTCAGGCGATTGAGCACCGCGCGCAGGATGTTGGTGTTCAGCGCGCCGCACAGGCCCTTGTCGGTCGTGACCACGATCAAGCCGGCGGCCTTGATGTCGTCGCGCTTGGCCAGGTAGGCGTGTTCGTAGTCGGGATTGGCTTGCGCCATGTGCGCGGCAATGTTGCGCACCTTGTCGGCATACGGACGGGCCGTGCGCATCCGGTCCTGCGCCTTGCGCATCTTGGACGCGGCGACCATTTCCATCGCCTTGGTGATCTTGCGCGTGTTTTGCACGCTCTTGATCTTGGTTCGGATTTCCTTGATTCCGGGCATCTATCTTCCCCTGTCAGTGTTCACAGAGAGGCGCCGAGCGGCGCCCCGTGTACCCTGCTTCAGAAGGCTCCGTTCTTCTTGAAATCCTTCACTGCTTCGTGCAGCGCGGCTTCGTCGTCCTTGGACAGTTCCTTGGTGTCCTCGATACGGCCGACCAGCGCGTCGTACTTGGACTTCAGGTATTCCTTCAGCGCCTTTTCGAACGCCAGGACGTCCTTGACCTCGACGTCGTCGATGTAGCCGTTGTTGGCGGCGAACAGCGAGACGGCCAGTTCCCAGACCTGCAGCGGCTGGTACTGGGGCTGCTTGAGCAGTTCCACCACGCGGCGGCCGCGCTCGAGCTGGCGACGGGTCGATTCGTCCAGGTCGGAAGCGAACTGCGCGAAGGCAGCCAGTTCACGGTACTGGGCCAGGTCGGTACGGATACCGCCGGACAGCTTCTTGATGACCTTGGTCTGGGCGGCGCCACCCACGCGCGACACCGAGATACCGGCGTTGATGGCGGGGCGGATACCGGCGTTGAACAGGTCCGATTCCAGGAAGATCTGGCCGTCGGTGATCGAGATCACGTTGGTCGGAACGAAGGCGGACACGTCGCCGGCCTGCGTTTCGATGATGGGCAGCGCGGTCAGCGAACCGGTCTTGCCCTTCACGGCGCCGTTGGTGAACTTCTCGACGTACTCTTCGTTGACGCGAGCGGCACGTTCCAGCAGGCGCGAGTGCAGGTAGAACACGTCGCCGGGGTAGGCTTCGCGGCCGGGCGGGCGGCGCAGCAGCAGCGAGACCTGGCGATAGGCCCAGGCTTGCTTGGTCAGGTCGTCATAGATGATCAGGGCGTCTTCGCCGCGATCACGGAAGTATTCGCCCATCGTGCAGCCGGAGTAGGCGGCGATGTACTGCATCGCGGCCGATTCCGAGGCCGAGGCGGCCACGACGATGGTGTACTCCAGCGCGCCGTGCTCTTCGAGCTTGCGGACCACGTTGTTGATGGTCGAGGCCTTCTGGCCGATCGCCACGTACACGCAGGTCAGGCCCTTGCCCTTCTGGCTGATGATGGTATCGACGGCGACGGCGGTCTTGCCGGTCTGGCGGTCGCCGATGATCAGCTCGCGCTGGCCGCGGCCGATGGGCACCATGGCGTCGATAGCCTTCAGGCCGGTCTGCACCGGCTGCGACACCGACTTGCGCGCGATCACGCCCGGGGCGACCTTCTCGATCACGTCGGTGGCCTTGGCGTTGACCGGACCCTTGCCGTCGATCGGCTGGCCCAGCGCGTCGACCACGCGGCCCTTCAGTTCCGGACCGACCGGCACTTCCAGGATGCGGCCGGTCGACTTGACCGTATCGCCTTCCGAGATGTGGGTGTAGTCGCCGAGAATCACGGCGCCGACGGAGTCGCGCTCGAGGTTGAGCGCCATGCCGAAGGTGTTGTTGGGAAACTCGAGCATTTCGCCCTGCATCACGTCCGACAGGCCGTGGATGCGGGTGATACCGTCGGTCACGGACACGACCGTGCCTTGGGTACGGATGTCAGCAGAGTTGCTCAGGCCTTCGATGCGGCTCTTGAGCAATTCGCTGATCTCAGACGGATTGAGTTGCATGGTTGACTCCTGGAATCCTTTCTCTCGGTGCCGATGTGTGCGCAGCGACCGAACTATGCGACGAGCGCGTCGCGCATGCGATCAAGCTGCGCACGCACGGAGGTATCGAGCACCTGATCCCCGACGGCCACTCGCACGCCGCCGATCAGCGAAGCGTCGACCCGGACGGTGGGCTTGATCTTCACGCCGAATTTCTTTTCCAGCCCGGCGACCAGGTCGGCAACCTGGGCATCGGTCAACGCGAAGGCGCTGGCGATATCGGCATCGGCGCTACCTTCGTGGCGGTTCTTGAGCCACAGGAATTGCGATGCGATCTCGGGCAGCAGCAGCAGACGGCCGTTTTCGACCAACAGCGTCACGAAATTGCGCGCGGCGGACGAAAGCGGCGTCTTCAGCGTGGCCGTGAACAATTCGACTCGCTGTGCGTTGTCGAGCTTGGGATCGGCGATGGCGCTGCGCACCTCGGGGTGCGCGGCCGCCTGCGCCATTTCGGCGACAAGCTCGGCCCAGGCGGCAAGGCCTGCGCTATCTGCACGGGCGACGCCGAACAGCGCTTCAGCGTATGGCCGGGCGATGGTGGACAGTTCAGCCATGGTGGCTCTCGATGCCTGATACGGTTGGCGAGGTGATTCGCAAACGCGTGAGCGGCACGCGTTGCTCGTGCCACCCGCGCGGGTTCTTCATTACAACTGCGCCTTCAGCTGGCCGAGCAGCTCGGCATGCACCTGGGCGTTGACTTCGCGCTTGAGGATTTCCTCGGCGCCCTTCACGGCCAGTTGCGCCACGGCGTCGCGCAAACCTTCACGGGCGCGCTGGGCTTCCTGCTGCGCTTCCTGGCGGGCTTGCTCGAGAATGCGGGCGCGTTCGGCCTCGGCGTCCTTGCGGGCTTGCTCGATCAAGGCAGCGGCCTGCTTCTCGGCCTGAGCCAGGCGAGCCTGGTTCTCGGACTTGGCAGCGGCTTCGATCTGACCGATGCGGGCCTCGGCCTGCACCAGTTCTGCCTTGCCTTTCTCGGCCGAGGCAAGGCCTTCGGCGATCTTCAGACGGCGCTCTTCGATGGACTTCATCAGAGGCGGCCACACGAACTTCATCGTGAACCACGCCAGAATGAAGAACACGAGCATCTGGAAGACGAGTGTCGCGTTCAGATTCACGGTGTTTCCTTATTCGGAAAAGAACATCATCCGTGACGAGGGCTGTGGCCGCGTCACGGAGCGGTCATGTCGAATAGAGGTCTTAGCCGACGAACGGGTTCGCGAAGGCGAACAGCATGGCGATACCCACGCCGATCAGGAAGGCCGCGTCGATCAGGCCGGCCAGCAGGAACAGCTTGGTTTGCAGGGGGTTCATCAGCTCGGGCTGGCGAGCCGAGGCTTCGATGTACTTGCCACCGACGATCGCGATTCCCAGGCAAGCGCCGATGGCACCCAGACCGATGATCAGACCGCAAGCGAGAGCGACGAGAGCGACGTTGGTCATGACAACTCCTTGATATGAATCGTAAAACGACTAGTTATGTTGATAATTGAACGACGGATACTGCAAACCTGCTACGGATCGCGGCAGTACCGACCGCGCCCGGTATTCCCAAGAACCCTCGAGATCAGTGGCCTTCGTGGGCCTGGCCGATGTACACCAGGGTCAGCATCATGAAGATGAAAGCCTGGAGCACGACGATCAGGATGTGGAAGATGGCCCAGACCGATCCGGCGAGGATGTGGCCGACACCCAGCGCCACGCTGGTGGCGTTCAGGCCGGCCCACGCGCCGCCCAGCATGGCGATCAGCATGAAGATCAGTTCGCCGGCGAACATGTTGCCGAACAGCCGCATGCCCAGCGAAACCATCTTGGCGGCGTATTCGATGATGTTCAGCAGGAAGTTGAAGGGGGCCAGCAGCAGCGCGCCGATGCCATGGGCATGGAAAGGCGCGGTGAACAGTTCCTTGACGAAACCGCCGGGCGACTTGATCTTGATGCCGTAGTAGAACATCAGCAGCAGCACGCCCATGGACATGCCGATAGGCGCGTTCAGGTCGGCCGTGGGCACGATGCGGTGGTAGTGGATGACGTCGTCCAGCCCGACCAGGCTGAACAGGTAATGGGGCAGGTCGACCGGCAGCAGGTCGAGGGCGTTCATGAAGACGATCCACATGAACACGGTCAGCGCCAGCGGCGCGACGAACAGGCGGGACTTGGCGTTGTGGACGATGCCCTTGGCTTCCTCGTCCACCCACTCGACCAGGATCTCGACGAAGGCCTGCATCTTGCCCGGCACGCCGGCGGTGGCGCGGCGGGCGCCCAGCCACATCAGGAACACGACCACGAGGCCCATGGAGATGGACCAGAAAAGCGTGTCGTAGTTGACGACCGAGAAGTCGGCGATGAGGGACTGCTTGTGTCCGGTGTTGTTCAGGTGTCCCAGGTGATGGACGATGTACTCGGACGCGGTCGGCGCTGTGGTGGAAGCCATATCGGGGGTTTCTATCCTACGACCTGATTTTGAAATTCTCGCGATGCCGGCCGGGGTTTCCCGCACGCGCCGCCATCTTCAATCCATTTTCTTGCCGAAAGCCAGTACCAGCCACTGGCTTTTGAGCGCACACACCAAGCCCGCCAGGAAGGCGGGCCACACGAGCCATTCACGACCGAACTTCGCCGCTGCGACGATGAACACGACAGCGACGGCGATCTTGAAGAACTCGCCGAAGAAAAACGTTGCGGGGTTTGCTCCCCCCGGCTTCTGCACACTCAGAATCAGCCTGAATGCGAACAAGGCGTTGGGAATGACGTATGCCGCGGCACCGGCCAGCGCCGACAGCCCTGCGGCGCTCCCTGACACCACATAGGCCAGCACGGCGACCACGATGCTGACAGCAACCTGAACAATTATCGCATGCAGCAAGTCCCGCACGGCCTGCCGACGCAATATCGTCCGTTCTGCCTCGGTAAGCCGAAGCGGTTCTACCTGTTCATTGGAACGCAGACGCTCGGCGTCGCGGGCTTCCCAACCCCATGGATCGGGTTCGCCGGCCTCCCTGTGGTCGCGCGCGCTGGATGTCTCCTGCTGCGCAGTCCCCTTGGCTCCGCTTTTGCTGGCCGCTTTTCCGTATGCATCTGAAGGGCGCGGATCGTCTTCGACCGTCTTCATCGGACGACTTGCACCTTTTCAAGACCTGCTTTCCGACAAACCATACGAGTATAGCGGGTTTACCCGAAAGGTTCAAACTTGCCTTGATCCAGGGCACCGCGGATCCGGCTTCGCCGGTCCGCCAGGCCGCCCCCTGGGGCGCCCGTAAGGACTTAAGGGGGTCTACAACCGATAGGAATCGTCGCGGCGGTCCAACAGGCGCAGCAGGGCGGGCCATTCCAGCAGGCCGAAGGGACGGCGGGTGGTGGGTTTGTAGAGGTGGTTGGTCAGCTCGACCACGGCCGGGGCGGGCAGGTGCAGCGGGGCGTTGCAGGCCATGGCCATCGCCTGGGCCTGGCAGGCGCGTTCCAGCCAGTACATGGCGGTGAAGGCCTCGGCGATGGACGGTCCGACGGTCAGGAGGCCGTGGTTGCGCAGGATCATCGCCTGGCTGTCGCCCAGGTCGGCGACCAGGCGCTGCTGTTCGCCCAGGTCCACCACCACGCCCTCGTATTCGTGCATGGCCACCTTGCCGAAGAACATCGCGGTCTGGGACAGCGGCAGGAGGCCGCATTCCAGCGCCGAGACGGCCATGCCGGCGGGCGTGTGGGTATGGATCACGCAATCGACCTCGGGCCGGGCGCGGTGCACGGCCGAATGGATCACGAAGCCGGCATGGTTCACGCCGTAGTCCTGGCCGCCGTCGTCCACCACGTTGCCGTCCAGGTCGATCTTGATCAGGCTGGACGCCGTGATCTCCTCGTAGGCCATGCCATAGGGATTGATCAGGAAATGCCCGTGCGCGCCCGGCACGCGGGCCGAGATGTGGTTGTAGATCAGGTCGTCCATCCTGAAGTGCGCCACCAGCCGGTAGCACGCGGCCAGGTCCACCCGCGTCGCCCATTCGGCCTCGTCCATGCCGGCACGTCCCGCCGCCTTCTCCATATCCGCTCCATCCTGGTGAAAAGTCCCCTGCGCGCACAGAGGGTCAATCGATGCCGGCGCGGCGGATGACGCCGCCCCACTTGTCGATATCGGCGGCGATGATCCGCCCCATCTCCGCCGGCGTGGTGGGCCAGGCCTGGATGCCCAGCGCGTCGAACCGGCCCGCGGTCTCGGGCAGCGCCAGCACCGCCGCGATCTCCTTGTTCAGGCGCTCGATCACCGCGGGCGGCGTGCCCGCCGGCGCCTCCACGCCTTGCCAGCCGTCGGCCTCGAAGCCGGGCACCACCTCGGCGATGGCCGGCGTGTCGGGCAGCGCCGGCAGGCGCTTCTTGCCGGTCGTGCCCAGCGGGATCACCGTCCCGGCCTTGACCTGCTCGATCGCGGTGGTGGTGGGCTGGAAGATCAGCGGCACCTGCCCGCCGATCACGTCGACCAGCGCGCCGCTCTTGTAGGGCACGTGCGTCAGCCGCACCCCCGCCAGCGAGGTCATCAGTTCCATGATGACGTGGCCGGCGCCGCCCACGCCCATCGAGGCGTAGTTGATGGACGCCGGCCTGGCGCGCGCCGCCGCGATCAGGTCGGCCAGCGTGCGCTGCGGGAAATCCTTGTTGGCGATGAGCACGTAGGGCACGGCCGCGACGATGCTGACCGGCGCGAAATCCTTGACCGGTTCGTAGGGCAGTTTCTTGTAGATGAACTGGTTCATGGTCACGATGGAATTGACCATGAAGAAAATGGTGTGGCCGTCGGGCGCGGCCTTGGCCACGGCCTCGGCGCCCAGCATGCCGCCCGCGCCCGCGCGGTTGTCCACCACGAAGGGCTGGCCCATGCGCTCGGCCAGCTTGCCCGACAGGTAGCGCGCCACGATGTCGGGCGAACTGCCGGCCGGGAACGGCACGATGACGCGCACCGGCTTGGACGGATAGCTTTCCGCCGCGCCGGCGGCCATCGAGGCACAGGCCAGCAGGACGGCGGCAGGCCAGGTCGCGGCCGCAACGAACAGCGCTTTCTTTTTCATGATCGTCTCCCCTCTCCGCCGCGCGGCGGACATGGCGGCGATGTCAGAGGACGGAGCCTTCCACGTCCTCGGGCATCTTGAAATTGGGCAGCCGCTTCAGGTTGCCTTGCTCGTCCACCGCCAGGCCCGACTCGGCCGCGGCCCGGCTCAGCACCTCGTCGTGCCAGGTGACCGAACCGCCGCCGGTATGGCCGCCCACCAGCGCGAGCATGGTCAGTTCGCGCTCGCCGTAGTTGCGAAAGCCGCGCATCACGCCGGTCGGCACCGAGATCACGTCCAGCGGCTGCAGCACCAGCTCTTCCTTGTCGTCGCCGATCAGCACGTGCACGGGACCGGAGATGGGGATGAATACCTCGGCGGTCTTGTGCGCGTGCAGGCCCGCGCCGCCGCCGGGCGGCACGACGATGTAGGAGATGGTGAAGCCGTGGTCCTCGGTGATGGGCGGCTGCATGTCGGCGTTCTCGACCACGCCGCGGCCGATCACCTTGAGATTCTTCTTGCGCCCTTCGGGCAGCAGCGAATCGACGAACGCCAGGCTGAAAGGCTTGAGCTCGGAGAAGCGCGCGACTCGCGTGCGGGCAATGGTTTCTAACAATGGGCTGGCCATGGATGCTCCTTCACGGTCGTGGCCGGAAGGCCGCGATGCACACATCATGGCCGCGCCCGCGGCGGCGATAAATTATCGATTTGCTATGCCCGCCATGCCGGCGCGGCATGGCGGATCCGGTTCAGCCGCGCGGCCGCCTGCGGCCCACGGCCCGGGCGCCCTGCCATTGCCCTTGTTCGACTTGCGCCATGATCAGCTCGCGCACCATGGGCAGCACTTCGCTGGCCACGCGCGACAACGGGCGCGAGACCGGCCAGGCCAGGCTGCGCTGCAGCCATAGCCCGGCGATGGGCACCGCCGCCAGGCCGGACTCGAGCGCGACGCTGGAGGGCAGGTAGACGGTGTAGCCCATGCCGCGGCGCACCAGTTGCGCGGCCAGCGCGAACGCGCCGACTTCCGCCTCGATGCGCAGCGGCACGCGCTGGCGCGCGGCCAGCGCCTCGATCTCGTTGCGTATGCCGGCGCGCGACACGCCCGTCAGGATCAGCGGCAGGCCGCGCAACTGGCGCACCGGGATCTCGCTGCGCGCGAGCAGCGGGTCCCCCGCGCGCCCCACCAGGCACAGGCGGTCCTCGAACAGGGGCTCGACCGCCAGCATGTGCGCCGGCGGCGGGGCCGGCGTGGCGCCGCTCAGCAGCGCGATGTCGACCGCGTTGTCGCGCAGCATGTCGTGCATGGCCGGGCTGAAGGCCTGCACGATGTGCGGCTGCGCATCGGGAAAGCGCTGCTTGATCGCGATCGTGAGCGCGGCGCCGATCACGGTCACGTAGTTGGGCGTCATGCCGATGATGACCGGGCCGGACGGCGGCCCCTGCGTGTCGTGCACGTCGCTCTTGAGCTGGTCGAAGCTGCGCAGCAGGTATTGCGCGCGGTCCAGCAGGCGGCGTCCCTCGGGCGTAAGCGTGGCGCCGCGCAGGTGGCGCTCGAACAGCCGCACGCCCAGTTCGTCCTCCAGCATGCGTATGCGCCGGCTCAGGGCCGGCTGGGCGATGAAGAGCTGCTGCGCCGCCTTGGAGAAATTCTCGTGCGCGGCGACGGTCACGAAGTACTTCAGTTGACGAATGTCCATGGCCCCGCCGTTCCCCCCTGTCGTGCGCCATACCCTGGCGGCATGGCCCCTGGACCGCGGAAATATGGCGCGGCCGAGCGAGACCGGCCCTATCATAGCTACGCTGCCCACCCCCGTCACCGCCGCCTTGCCCATGAAGCCCGACAACGCCCTGCTTGCCCGGCTGGACCCCGACATCGCGCCCCGCGTGCTGCGCCTGGTCGAGGCCGAGACCACGCCCTCGCACCTGCTGGAGCCGGCCCAGGTGCGCGCCGCCTTCCTGCGCGCGCGCCAGCCGCTGCGGCGCCCGCCGGTGCCGCTGGACATCGAGGACGCCGGCATCGCCGTCGACGGGGCGCCGCTGGCGCTGCGCCTGTACCGCCCGCGCCGGCCGCGGCCGCCCGCCCTGCTTTACCTGCACGGCGGCGCCTTCACCAACGGCGACCTCGACAGCCACGACGCCACCTGCTGCCTGCTGGCGATGGAAGCCGGCGTGATGGTGGCCAGCGTCGACTATCGCGTGCTGCCCGAGCATCGCTTCCCCGCCGCGTTCAATGACACCGTGGGCGCGCTGCGATGGCTGCATGAACGGGCCGCGGCGCTGGGCGCCGACCCCGCGCGCCTGGCCGTGGGCGGCGACAGCTCCGGCGCGAACCTGGCCCTGGCGGCGGCGCTGGAGACGCGCGGCCAGGTCCCGCTGCGGGCCATGTGGCTGGCCTACCCCATCATCGGCATCGATTTCGACACCCCCTCGTACCGCGAGAACGCCAACGCCCCGCTGCTGACCCGCGCCCGCTGCCGGCGGATCCTGCGCGACTACCTGGGGCGCGAACCGGGCCCGGACGACAGCCGGGTGGCGCCGCTGCTGGCGCCGGACTTCGCCGGCCTGCCGCCGGCGGTGGCGGTGGCCGCCGAACTGGACCCGCTGCGCAGCGACGCCGAGATCCTGGCCGACCGCCTGCGGGAAGCCGGCGCGGCCTGCGAACTGGTGCGCGCGGCCGGCATGCCGCACGGGTTCCTGCGCTGGGTGGCCGACAGCGCCGCGAGCCGGCGCATCGCCGTCCGGAGCGCGCAGGCGCTGGCCGCGCTGCTGGCCTGACGCGGGCGGCCCTTCCGGGGCGCCGGTACCGATAAAATCGGACATACCGCAGCCCGGGACCACCGCCTTGGAACTTCGCCAGATCCAGTACTTCATCTGCCTTTTCGAGGAAGGCACCGTCACGGGCGCGGCGCGCCGGGTGAACGTCGTGCAGCCGGCCCTGAGCGCGCAGATCGTCAAGCTGGAAGAGGAACTGGGCCAGAAGCTGTTCATCCGCAGCGCGCGGGGCATGGAGCCTACCGAGGCGGGGCGGCGCATGTACCAGCTGTACCTGCCCATCCTGCGGGACCTGTCGCAGGCACGCGAGCAGATGACGCTGCGCAGCGGCGAAGTCGGCGGCGAGGTGGTGGTCGGCATGATCTCGTCGCTGGCCGAAAGCGTGCTGAGCGAGGCGCTGACCGATTTCGCCCGCGCCTATCCCAAGGTGAACGTTACCGTCACCAACGGACCGCTGCTCGACTGGGTGGCGTCCGGCAAGATCGACGCCGCGATCGTGGACAAGCCGCGCCGGCCATTCTCGCTCAACGTCGAACCCATCATCGACGACGAACTCGTGCTGGTCGGCCCCGACGACAGCACGGTACCCGCGTCCCTGCCGCTGTCGGCCGCGGCCGCCCTGCCGCTGCTGTTCACCCCGCGCGAGCACAACCTGCGCGAAATCCTGGAAGACTACGCGCGCCAGGAAAACGTGGTGTTCAAGCCCGTGTTCGAGATCTATTCGATGACCGCGCTGCTGAGCCTGGCCGAGGACGCGGCCCTCTACGCCATCCTGCCCCGCACCGTGGTGCGCCGCCATGCGCGCCGCTCGCCGCTGCGCGTACGCACCATCGAGTCGCCCGCCATGGCGCGGCAGATCATCTGCGTCACGCATCCGCGCCGGCCGTTGACCACCGCCTCCGCGCTGTTCCTGGACGTGCTGCGCACGCACATACGCGGGCTGACGGACGGCGCCCCGCCTGCCGCCGATACCGATCGATGATGGCTGCGATCAGTATTAATCATGGCCCGCAACCGGTTCCCGCCGCCCTTCCCGACTTAGAATTTCCGCAGCGCCGCGAGCCGCCCCGGCGGGGCCGCTAGCAACACCCGGCGCCTCCAGGACGCACCGGGCGTGGTGACCCACGCGCCGGCGCGCACATTCCCCATCCCGCAAGCGACCGTGTCCGGCGTGGCATGGGGATCGGTACGAATCATTGAAAAAGCACAAGATGGAGAACTGCATGAAAACCTCGGCACGCGCCCTGTTCGCCGCCCTGGCGGTGGCCGCGGCCGCCGCCTCGCCCCTGGCGATGGCGGACAACTACCCCTCCAAGCCCGTGCGCGTCATCGTGCCCGTGACCGCCGGCGGCGGCGTGGACACGGCCGCGCGCCTGATCGCCACGCACCTGCGCGCCGAGCTGGGCCAGACCTTCGTGGTCGAGAACAAGCCCGGGGCCGGCGGCAACATCGGGCTGGACCTGCTGGCCAAGGCGCCGGCCGACGGCTACACGCTGGCCATCATTCCCAACACGATGACCATCAACCACACGTTGATGAACAAGCTGCCCTTCGACACGCTCAAGAGCTTCGCGCCGGTGGTGCAGATCGGCACCACGCCGGCGGTGCTGGGCGCGCGCGCCGATCTCGCGCCCAAGTCGCTCAAGGACCTCGTGGCCTACGCCAAGGGCAACCCGGGCAAGCTGTCCTACGCCGGTTGCGACACCGGCTCGGCGCTGCACCTGGCCGGCGAGATGTTCAAGCAGCAGGCCAACGTGGACATCACGCACGTGCCGTACAAGGGCTGCTCGGACTCGGTGCCCAACGTGCTGGGTGGGCAGGTGGACCTGATCTTCATCACGCTGACCAACATCGCGGGCTACCTCAAGGACGGCCGCATGCGCGTCTACGCCGTCGCGGCGGACCAGCGCACGCCCTATGCGCCCGACCTGCCCACCGGCGCCGAACAAGGCTTCCCCGGTTTCAACATCGACATCTGGTATGGCATGCTGGCCCCCGCGGGCACGCCGCGCGAGATCGTCGCCAGGCTGAATTCGGCCGTGAACGCCATCCTGAAGAAGCCCGAAGTGCAATCGACGCTGGCCACCAGCTACCTGACGCCGGTGGGCGGCACGCCCGAACAGTTCGGGCAGAAGATCCGTTCCGACATCGACCGCTACGGCGCCGTCATCCGGAAGGCCAACATCCGCATCGAATGACCGTCCAACTTTCTCTTTATCGAGGCCGCTTATGTCCAAACTGAGACTTTCCCTGGGCTGCTGGGACTACGACCGCACCCGCGCGCTGATGGACGGTACCGTCGTTCCCGACGGCATCGACCTGAACTACCTGAACATGCCGGTCGAGGAAACCTTCTTCCGCATGCTGCGGCATCGCGAGTTCGACGTGGCCGAGATGTCGCTGTCGTCCTACACCGTGTCGCTGTTCAAGCCCGAGCGGCCCTTCATCGCGATCCCGATCTTCCCCTCGCGCTTCTTCCGCCACTCGTGCATCTACGTGAACGCGGATGCGGGCATCCGCGAGCCCAAGGACCTGATCGGCAAGCGCATCGGCACGCCCGAGTACCAGATGACCGCGCCGGTGTGGATCCGCGGCATCCTGGACGAACACTACGGCGTGCCCGTCGACAGCGTGACCTACGTCACCGGCGGCGAAGAAGAGCCAGGCCGTCCCGAGAAGCTCAAGATCGACCTGCCCCCCAACATCAAGGTCGAGCAGATCGGCCCCACGCAGACCCTGTCGCAGATGCTGCTGGACGGCGAGATCGACGCCCTGCACACCGCGCGCATGCCGTCCACCTTCCTGACCGGCAAGGGCAAGGTCACGCGGCTGTTCCCCGATTTCGAAGCGGTCGAGCGCGAGTACTTCCGCAACACGGGGATCTTCCCCATCATGCATACGCTGGTCATCCGCCGCGAAATCTACGAGGCCAACCGCTGGGTCGCGCAGTCGCTGTACAAGGCCTTCGTGCAGGCGCAGCAGGTGGCCTACCAGAACCTGCGCGAGACCGCCGCGCTCAAGATCATGCATCCCTGGCTGCTGGGCAACATGGAAGCCGTGATCAAGGAAATGGGCGAAGACTTCTGGGCCTACGGCTTCGAGAACAACCGCAAGACGCTGGAGACCTTCCTGCGCTACCACCACCAGGGTGGGCTGTCGAAGAAGCTGCTGACGCCGGAAGACCTGTTCGCGCCGGAGACCTTCGAGGCGTTCAAGATCTGAACGCCGTAGCCGGGCAGGCCGCGCGCACGCGGCCTGCCCGCCGGCTCAGGGGCAGGGATTGGGCTGGCTGCGATGGATGCGCTCGATGCCCTCCAGCACTTCGGGGGCAAGCGTGACCTGCGCGCTGGCGATGTTCTCCTGCAGTTGCGCCATGGTGGTCGCGCCGATCAGGTTGCTGGCCACGAACGGCCTGCTGTTCACCCAGGCCAGCGCCATCTGCGCCGGCACGAGGCCATGGTCGCGCGCGAGCTCCACGTACTGGCGCGCGGCCGATTCGGCCTGGGGCCCGTCATAGCGGGTGAAGCGCGAGAACAGCGTCAGGCGCGCGCCCTCGGGCCGCGCGCCGCCCAGGTACTTGCCCGACAGCACGCCCATGCCCAGCGGCGAATAGGCCAGCAAGCTGACCTGCTCGAACTGCGTGAACTCGGACAGGCCGATTTCGTACACGCGGTTGAGCAGGCTGTAGGGATTCTGGATGGACGCGATGCGCGGCAGGCCGCGCGTCTCGGACAGTTTCAGGAACTGCGCCACGCCCCACGGCGTTTCATTCGAGACGCCGATGTGCCGCACCTTGCCCTCGCGCACGAAGTCCTGCAGCACCGACAGCGTTTCCTCGATGGGCACGGTGTAGTCGTCCTTCACCCAGGGATAGGCGAGCTGGCCGAAGGTGGCCGTGGTGCGGTCGGGCCAGTGCAGCTGGTAGAGATCGAGGTAGTCCGTCTGCAGGCGCTTGAGGCTGTCGTGCAGCGCGGCAGTCAGGTTCTTGCGGTCCAGGAAGGGCTTGCCGTCGCGGATGTGGCCGGGACGCTTGGCATCGCGCAAGGGGCCGGCGACCTTGCTGGTCAGCACGATGTCCTGGCGGCGGCCGGTGCGGGCCAGCCAGGTGCCGATGTAGGCCTCGGTGCGGCCCTGGGTCTCGGCCTTGGGCGGCACCGGATACATCTCGGCGGCATCCACCAGGTTCACGCCCTGCGCCAGCGCGTAATCCAGTTGCTCGTGGGCCTCGGCTTCGCTGTTCTGCTCCCCCCAGGTCATGGTTCCCAGCCCGATCACGCTGACTTCGAGATCGGTGCGTCCCAGTTTGCGGTATTCCACGTCTGTGCTCCGGTTGCGGGTTGGTCCGTCCAAGGTTACTGCATGGCCGCTGTCGACTGCATGAAAGCCCTGCGCGACAGCCTAAAATAGCGGCACCCGAACCAAACCCCGCAGGAGAGCCCCCGCATGCAAGAGGATGACGGCCGCGAACCCGACTATCGCTTCACGCTGGCCAACGAACGCACCTTCCTCGCCTGGATACGCACCGCGCTTGCCGTGCTGGCCGGCGCCATCCTGCTGCACCAGTTCGGCGGCGTGGTCCAGCCGCATTGGCCGCTGCTGGCGCTGAGCGTGGCGATGACCGTCGCCGGCCTGGTCTTCTGCTGCGGCGCCTATTTCCAGTGGAAGGCCAACCAGCAGGCCATGCGGCACTCGCGGCCCCTGCCGCGTTCGACCTTGATTCCGCTGGCCGCGGGCGTGACCCTGCTGGTCGCCGTGGTGGCCGGCCTGTTCGTGCTATTCCGATGAGTTCGCAGCTTGACCCGGGGCTGCAACCCCAGCGCACCGCGCTGTCCTGGGGCCGGACCGGCCTGTCGATGACGGCCGTTGCGCTGCTGGTGCTGCGCGCGGGCGTGCAGGAACACCAGCCGATGTTCCTGATCGTGGGCGCGCTGGACATGCTGTGCGCCATCCTGTTCTTCGCGACCGCGTCATGGCGCCGGTCGGCCCTGGCCCTGGACAAGATCCACGCCGCCTCGTCGGCGTGGATGGCTGGCATCACCGCGTTGGTGGCCATCACGAGCCTGGCCGGGACCTGGCTCGTGCTGAGCTAGTTCAGCCCCTGCCCTTGGCCACCAGCGACCTGAACTCGTCCACGTTCATCACGTGCGCGGTCGAGAACGCGAGGATGGTCAGCGTCGCCTTGTGCACCTCGGCCGCGCTCATCGCGCCCCAGCCCACGTCGGGATAGTCGAAGGTGCCGGTGGCATCGGCCAGGAACGCCACCTTGTAGTTGTGGAACATCGCGTCGCGCGCCGTGGCGTGGCAGCAGTTCTCGGTGGTGGTGCCCGAGATCACGACGTTCCGTATGCCCCATTCGCGCAGGATGATGTCCAGGTCGGTGCCGTAGAAACCGCTGTAGCGGTGCTTTTTGATGACATGCTCGCCCGGGGCCGGAGCGAGTTCGGGATAGATGTCGGCGCCCTTGGTGCCGTCCACCAGGGACGAGTGGTCGGCGATGGGTCCGTACAGGTCGCGAAACAGCCCCATGTCGCAGCCGTCGTCACGATGCACGTGCGCGGTATAGAGCACGCGTATCCCCTGCTCGCGGCAAAAGCGCAGGGTCTCGGCCAGCTTGCCGACCATGTCCCTGGCCTGCCGGGACTGGAGCTTGGCGCCGTCGGCGACGAAGTCGTTCTGCATGTCCACCACGACCATGGCGGTCTGGCGGGGATCGATGCGGTCGAAGCGGTAGGGCATGGCTGTCTCCTTTGATCATCGACGAGCGGTGACACACTGCATAATATATCCACCTCCGCCGTGCGCCCGGCTACCATCGCCGCGGCGCCTCAATCGACCATGCCGAAGAAGACTCCGCCCGACCCGACCGTCCCGCTCGAGCACCGCATCGCCTATCAGGCGCTGATGATCGCGACACGCATCTCGCAGTTCCTGGCCCCCATGTGGGAAGAAAAGTACGGCCTGACGACCATCACGTGGCGCGTAATGGCAGTGGTCGGACGCTTCGGCCCACTGTCGGCCAAGGAAGTAGCTGAACATACGAGCACGGACGCTTTCTTCGTCTCGCGCGCCATCGTGCAGCTGACCAGGCAGGGCTATATGACCAAGGGCGTCGATCCGCGCGATCGCCGGCGTTCCGTGCTGCAGTTGACCGAGGCAGGCGAGCGGGCGCGCATGGACGTGGAGCGCGTGATGAGCGCACTGGAACATGACGTGCTGGGTGCGATGGGCCAGGGAGAAGAGCGCCACATCCGGGAGACGCTGAGCAAGCTGGCGGCCACGGCTTCGGATCGGCTGAAGTCTCCCCGGACCTGGAAAGACTTCGCCGATTGACCTTACCGCAGGTCAGGAAGCCGACTGTATGCCGGCCTTACGGATGATCGTGCCCCAGCGCGCATATTCCTTGTCCATGTAGCTTTGCAGATCGTCCGGCGTCGAGCCTACGATGTCCAGGCCCATGTCGTGGAAGCGCGTGGCGATGTCGGGCTTGGCCAGGATCTCCTTGACCGTGGCCGAGAGCTTGTCTCGCACCGACTTGGACGTGCCCGTTGGGGCCAGCAAGGCGAACCACGGACCCGCCACGATCTCGGGATAGCCTTTTTCCGCGAAGGTCGGAACCTCGGGCAGCACCGAACTGCGTCGAGGCGAGGCCACTGCAACGGCAGCCAACTGGCCCGTCCGGACTCGCTCACCCACATTCACGGTGTCCGCGATCATCAGATCGACGCGACCCTGCATGACATCGGTCAATATGGGAGGAAAACCGTTGTAGGGCACATGCGTTAGCGAAATGCCCAGCGCCTGGTCCAGCAGCGCGCCGGTGACGTGGCCCGTGGTGCCCACGCCCTGGGTGGCGTAAGTCAGCGGCGCGCCGCCCGACCGAGCCCGCTGCAGGAAAGCCTCGAACGTCGGCAGTCCTGCCTTGGGCGAGGCCACCAGCACGTTGGGCGCATCGACAACCCGCGACACCGGAGCAAACGCATGCTGCGCATCGTAGGGCAGCTTGGACATGATGAACGGGTTGATCACCAGCGGTCCCTGGGCCGTAAGCAGCAGCGTGTAGCCATCCGCCGCGCTCTTGGCCACGAGATCCGTGCCGATGGTGCCACCGGCGCCTGCCTTGTTTTCCACCACGAACTGTTGGTGATAGCGGGCCGAAAGCTCGGCCGCCAGCGTGCGGGCGACGACGTCGATCGATCCTCCAGCCAGGAAAGGCACAATCACCCGGACGGAACGAGTGGGCCAGGAAGCTCCCTGCGCGAAAACCCCATGCGGGAACAGGCTGGTGGCGCCGAGGGCGGCTGCCAGGGCGAGATGTCTCATGATATTTGTCATCGTAAGCCTCATTTCATCTTCTCCCGGGTCCCCTGGACTGGCGGCAACTGCGCCAGCGCCGCTGCTTCGTCGAAAGTTCGGGTTCGGTTCAGCGTGATGGCGATGGCACGGATGCGGTATTGCGAGGCAGCGAGCGCTTCCGGTGGCATCCGCCCTTCCTCGAGTGCCTGGGCGGCATTGATCAGCCTGCGCCGGGTCTGGGCGATGGCGGTATCGGACGTCCCGAGGTGCTCGATGCTGCGGTCCGCGATTTCGCCCTGGCTTTCCTGCACGGCGATGTCCTGCAATTGGGCGCTGGGGATGCCGGTAAAGGATTCGGCGCGCTGCTTGCCGCGATCGATCAGATAGTCGTTCTCCTTGTTGCCTATCGATTCATAGGTGCCCGGCACGCGGCGCGAATAATCCAGATCGCCGGTGTCGTACTCCTCGATTTCCTCCTGTTCCAGCGGCCGCTCCGGCTGGTAGCGGATCCTGTACCACCAGCAGTTCCGGTCGTCGATCGGGACGAAGAAATTGGCCCGGCACACGCTTCCCGGCGCGGTCGGGACCAGCACGCCGACCGGCATCAGCCACTGCGTGACGCGCCAGTAGTAGGTATCGTCGTCGCCGTCTCGGCGCGCGGAAATGGACATGCCGTAAGGGGTATCCGCACAGAAGAACCGCGGAGCGCCATCGGCGTCGGAGAAGCGCTGAAAGTCCCCCACGCCGAACACGTCCTTGGACATGAGGTTCATCTGGTGCAGAAAGGTCAGATGAGACGTATCCAGGCTGCCTTCCAGCGCCTGCATGAAGTTGCAACGCATCAGCCGCTTCGACGCGTAAACGTGGCTTTCCGGCAGCGACATGAATTCGATGTCGGGCGCGGCGGGGGCCTGGCCAGGGCCCAGATAGGCCCAGACGATGCCACCGGATTCATGCACGGGGTATGCCCGCGCGCGCACCTTGGCCTTCATCGGGCTGGTCGAAGGTTCGCTGGGCATGTCGACGCAGGCGCCGTCCACGCCAAACTTCCAACCGTGGTAGACGCAGCGTAATCCACCCTGTTCATTGCGGCCGAAGAACAGGTCGACCGAGCGATGCGGGCAGCGCGCGTCCAGCAGTCCGACCCTGCCCTCCGAGTCGCGAAACGCCACCAGGCGGTGGCCGAGCAGGCCGACACGCACTGGCGGGCAGTCCGGCTCGGCGATTTCTTCCGACAACAATGCCGGTATCCAGAATCGACCAATGAGATTTCCCATGGGCGCGCCGTTCTCCACCCGGGTAAGCATGCGATTCATTTCGGGGCTGAGCATCGATCCTCCTGTCTCCTGTTCCATGACTGCGCTCCGCCCTCGCGGATGGTCGCGGCCCTGCACTGATCAAATACTAGCGAATCGCTAGCATTTGATCAGTATAGGATTCGCATGGCCGGGTGTCAAGAAGGAGAAAACGGCAACAGCCATGGCCCTCTGGCGCGGCGCGACCGCGTCAAAGGGCCATGGCTGCCCGATAAGAAAGGACCGGAAACGACCGGCCGGGTAGGTTCAGCTCCAGGGATCGATGGTCATGTGGATGGCCCCCTGCACGCCCTGGCCCGCCAGGCTGCGCAGCGCGAGGTCGGTATCCTCGAGCCCGAAGGCATGCGTGCTCATCTTCTTCACCCCATGGCGATCGCCCGCGATCAGTTGCAGCGCCAGCTCGACCGATTCGTAGCTGTGGCCGCGCATGCCCTTGACGGTCAGGAAGCGCGCGATGATGCGATCGCTGTCGAATTCGGGAATGCGGCGGCGCTTCTGCCCGCCCAGGATGACCCGTCCGCGCTTGCGCGCAAGCTGGACCGCGGTGACGACCGAATCGGTGCCGCCCGCGGCGCAGTCGATGACCAGGTCCGCCATCAGGCCACCGGTCAGGTCGGCGACGGTCTCGAGCAGGTCCTGCGACTCGATGTCGATGGTGTGGTGCGCGCCCAGTTCGCGCGCCAGTGCCAGGCGGCGCGCATCCGTCTCGTTCGAGAGCCCGGTGATGATGATGCGTTCGGCCCCCGCTTCGCGCGCGGCCACGACGCATGCCAGGCCCTGTTGGCCGGGCCCTTGTATCACCACGGTCTGGCCCGGCCCCGCGCCGCCTTGCAGGTAGGTCCATTCGATGCCGTTGGCCAGGGGCAGCGCCAGCGCCGCATGGCGGGGCGAGACGCCGGCGGGCACGCGATGGAACACCGTGTTCAGGTGCAGGAACTGGTACTGGCTGAACCCGCCCCACAGCCCCGGTTCCACCGACAGCCCGGTGGCGCCGTAGCGCAGTCCGCCCAGGCGCCAGTCGGTGGCGTCGCACAGCCGGAATTCGCCGCTGCGGCAGAACTCGCAATGGCCGCAGGGCAGGTATTCCTCCAGCGCGACCAGGTCGCCTTCCTTCACCCCCCACCTGGCGCGCGCCACGTCGCCCAGTTCGGCCACGTGGCCCACGGTTTCGTGGCCGAGCACGAGCGGGCCGCGGCTGGCCGGCAGTTGCTGGTAGTAGGGCCAGTCGCTGCCGCACACGCCGGTGACGGCGACCTTGAGCAGGCCGCTGGTGGCGGAGGTGGCCGGCGCGGCCAGTTCGCGCAGTTCGGTCCTGCCGGCCTCGACGGCGACCGCGGCTCGTACGTTAAGCGCCATGGCCGCTACACCGACGCGTGCGGCCGGCCGGGCTGCGCCGTGAGCGCCTCGGCGGCGGCGTCCTTGAAGTGCTGGTCGCGCGGCAGGATCACCGCCGCCGAGCGGACGTGGTGCGCCGACGGATGCGTTCCCGGAGGCGCCGCGCCTTCCTCGGCCAGCGCCTTCACGGCCTTCATCAACGCGCGGCGCATCTTGACGATGCCGTTGTCGGTGGACGTCAGGTGCTCCTTGGTACGGTCCTGGATCGGGCCCATGCTTTCCTGCAGCGATGCATCCTGCATGCCGATGCCTTCGATGCCGCTGAACGTTCTGCCCGCCTTCTGGGCCTCGCGGTCCATCAGGTAGTCGTTGTCCTTGTTCTGCAGCGGGCGGAACGTGCCCGGCACGTAGCGCACGTGGATGCCCTTGCCGTCTTCCATCGCCTGCACCTCGGCCTCGGTCAGCGCGCGGCCGGCATGGTAGTCGAAGCTCCACGCCCAGCAATTCTCGTCGTCGATGGGAACCCAGAAGTGCCCGTGCACCGGATGATCGCCGCGCGGAGGAACCATGGTGAAGCAGGGCATCAGCCACGGGGTGATGCGCCAGTAGTAGGAATCGTCATCGGCGTTGCGGCGCACGCCCACCAGCAGGCCGGTATCGGTGTCGACCACCTCGAACACCGGGCGCAGGTCCTTGAGGTTGTACTGGTTGCCCGCCGCACCCTTGAACAGCGGATCGGACTTGAGGCTGTCGCGATGCAGCCACGAGACGTGGCTGGAATCGATGCCGCCCTCCAGCGCCTGCAGCCAGTTGTTTTCCTGGATGCGCTTGGACACGAAGCGCTGCTCGGCGGGCACCATCGCGAACTCGTACTCGGGCAGCGGTGGCTGGTGCTCGGGCGGGCCCATGTAGGTCCACAGGATGCCGCCGCGCTCGACCAGCGGATACGAGGTGAGCTTGATACGGCTGCGAAAACCGCTGTCTTCCGCTTCGGACGGCACGTCCAGGCATTGGCCGTCGGCGGCGTATTTCCAGCCATGGTACGGACAGCGGATGCCGCCGCCCTGGCCCTTCTCGTCGTAGCGGCCGAACCAAAGCGACACGCCGCGATGCGCACAGAACTCGTCGATGAGGCCGATGTTGTCTTCCTCGTCGCGTATGGCCAGCAGCCGCTCGGACAGCAGCTTGACGCGCACCGGCTCGCAGCCGGGCCCGGGCAGCTCGCGGCTCAGCATCACCGGCAGCCAGTAGCGGCGGAACAGCTCGCCCAGGGGCGTTCCCGGCCCCGTCTGGGTAAGCAGGTCGTTCTGTTCCTTCTTCAACATCTTGAGTCCCCTCGCTTGAGATACGTTCCGTATAAAGGAACACTGTTCCTCGATAGGAAACAAAGTTATCATTCGCTCGATCCCGATGTCAATGCGGCCCGTGCCGCGGCGACCATCGGAACTTCAAGAAAGGAGACACGCCGATGACGATTCATCGCCATTTCCTCGCGCGCCTTCTGTGCGCGAGCCTTGCAGCCGGCGCCCTTGCGGCGCCTGCCTGTGCGCAGGATCCGTGGCCCAACCGGCCGGTCAAGATCGTGGTGCCCTACGCGCCCGGCGGCAGCGCCGACACGCTGGGCCGGCTGATCGCGCGCCATCTTGCCGAGACGTTCAAGCAGAGCTTCGTGGTGGACAACCGCGGCGGCGCGGGCGGCGTCATCGGTTCGCAAATGGTCGCGCGCGCCGAGCCCGACGGCTACACGCTGGTGGTGTCGGGCATCGGCTCGCACGTCGTCGCCCCGTTGACCAACGCGACCAGCTTCGACCCGATCAAGGACTTCACCCACATCGCGCTGCTGGGCGGACCGCCCACCGTGCTGGCGGTCAACGTGGCGCAGCCCATCAAGGACGTGCCCGGCTTCATCAAACAGGTCAAGTCCATGCCCCAGGGCCTGAGCTGGGCCTCGCCCGGGCAGGGCACGCATGGCGCCCTGATCGGCGAAGCCTTCCGCCAGATCACCAAGCTGAACCTGGTGCACATCAGCTACAAGGGCGCGGGTCCGGCCGTGGCCGACGTCGCGGCCAACCAGGTACCGGCCGCCTTCATCACGCTCAGCACCGCCGCTGGCAACATCAAGGCCGGCAAGCTGCGCCCGCTGGCCGTGACCTCGGCGCAGCGCGTGGCCGACTTCCCCGATATCCCGACCTTCAAGGAACTGGGCTATCCGCAGCTGACCGGCACCACCTGGTTCTCGCTGTCGGGCCCCGCCGGCATGGCGCCCGAGCTGGTCACCAAGCTCAACCTCGCGGTGCGCAAGGCCCTGCAATCGTCGGAAGGGCAGGCCGAACTGCGGGCCCAGAACATGGAAACCTTCGACTGGGATGCGCCCACGTTCAACGATTTCGTGAAGAAGGAAATCGTGCACTGGAAGCAATATATAGAGCCCCCCCCTACGCGCTGACGCGCGCAAGGAAAGCCCACCCCCTACGCCCTTCGGGCGCCCCCTCAAGGGGGCGAAACCGGCGGACTGGCAAAGCCAGATCCGCGGTTTCCTGGGACCGGTGGGACTTTCCTGGTTTGTCGCTTCCGTGCTTTGCTGGCTGCCAGCACTTGTTATAAAGGTGGGTTGACACAAACATTGTCCATCATCATGCAAGACACTCAGGACGGAGGCGAAGGGCGGCTGTCCTCGGTCGCTTCGGCCATTCGTGTGCTCAAGGCGTTTTCCGAGACGGAAGTCGAGATCGGGATCAGCACGCTTGCCAAGCGGCTGGGGCTGGCCAAGAGCACGGTGCACCGGCTGGCCAGCACGCTGACGGCCGAGGGGCTGTTGGAGCAGAATCCGGAGAATGGCCGGTATCGGCTGGGGCTGGGGCTGTTCGCGCTGGGCGCGCTGGTGCGGCGACGCATGGATATTTCGACGCAGGCCCTGCCCTACCTGCACGAGTTGCGCGAGATCACCGGCGAGACCGTGCATCTGGCCACGCTCGAGCAGAGCAACATCATCTATCTCTTCAACCTCGAAAGCCATCAGGCGATCCGCATGCGTTCGTACGTGGGCGCGCGCAAGCCCGCCTTTTGCACCAGCGAGGGCCGTGCCCTGCTGGCCTTCCAGAGCGCCGAGGTACTGGCGCGCGTGGTCAAGGACGGCCTGGCGCCGCGCACGCCGAACACACAGACCGATCCTGCCCTGTTGCGCGGCACGCTGGAACAGGTGCGCCGCGACGGCTATGCGCAGGACGACGAGGAAAGCGAGGTCGGCATGCGGGGCCTTGCGGCGCCGGTGCGCGACCACACCGGGCAGGTCATCGCCGCGATCGGCATCGCCGGTCCCACCCAGCGACTGACCAAGAAAGCGATGCGCGGGTTCGTCGCGCCCGTGCTCCAGGCCGCCGACGGCGTGTCGGCGCGGCTAGGGCCTGTTAACACAACGCAGCCCATCTGCAATCAGGGCGAAATTGATGAACCCGGTAAACATGACGTCGAGTTTGTCGAAGCGGGAGAAGAT